>CAZUGM010000040.1:0-12782 GCA_964619915.1 uncultured Fusobacteriaceae bacterium
GATCTTTACGAACCATTGTTCAGTTGCTCTAAAGATTACAGGTGTCTTACTTCTCCAGTCATGCGGATAAGAATGTTCTATTACTTCTGTGTGTAACAGGTGACCTGTTTCTTCCATATATGCTAAGATAGCTTTATTTGCTTTTTGATAGAACATACCAGAGAATCTTTCCCCGGCTTCATCTGTTAAGTGACCGTCTTGGTCTACAGGACAGATTACCTCTATACCGTATCTTGTAGCTACTACATAGTCATCTTGACCATGTCCAGGTGCTGTATGTACACATCCAGTACCGGCTTCTAAAGTTACGTGATCTCCTAAGATGATTAATCCGGTTCTATCTAAATATGGATGCTTATATGTTAATTTTTCTAATTCTCCACCTTTAAATTTCTTAATTAATTCTGCATCTTCTATTTGCATATCAGCTAATGCTTTTTCTGCCAGTCCTTCAGCTAATACTAAGTTTCCTTTAGATGTCTTATATACACCATAATCAAACTTTTCATTCAGACAGATTGCCATATTAGCAGGAATTGTCCAAGGAGTTGTTGTCCAGATTACAAATGAAGCTTCGTCTACACCCATTACTTCTAATGCATCAGGGTTAGCTTCCATCTTAAGAAACATTGTAGGAGACTTATGGTTATGGTACTCTATCTCTGCCTCTGCAAGAGCTGTTTTACTTACAGGTGACCAATGTATCGGCTTTAATCCTTTAAAGATATATCCATTTTCATATAATTCTTTGAATACTTCTAATTGTTCTGCTTCATACTCTGGATTTAAAGTTAAATAAGGTTTATCCCACTCAGCTAATATTCCAAGTCTTTTGAATCCTTCCTTTTGCTTTTCAACCCATTTTTTTGCATATTTAGTACATTTTTCTCTAATTTTTAGAGGATGCATATCCTTTATCTTATCTCCCAATTCCTCTGCAACCTTAAATTCGATTGGTAATCCATGTGTATCCCAACCTGGAACATACGGTGCATCAAAACCTTGTAACCTTTTATATTTTAATATAATATCTTTTAATATTTTATTTAATGCATGTCCAATATGGATATCTCCATTGGCATACGGAGGTCCGTCATGCAATATAAATTGCCTAGCACCTTCTTTTAAACTCTTCTCATATATATTTTGTTTTCTCCAAACATTTAACATTTGAGGTTCTTTATTAGCTAAATTAGCCCTCATTTGAAAATTTGTTTTTGGGAGATTTAGGGTTTTCCCATAATCTTTTTTTTCCTCAGACATTCATATCCTCCTTATATCTATTTAAAATTATTTTTATCTCTGCTCCTTCACCGAGTTTTGATTTTATTTTTATAATACCTCTATGGCTGCTGATTATCTTATTAGCAATTGCAAGACCCAGCCCTGATGATTCTTCATTTCCACTGGCAAATGGTTCAAATAAATTTTCCCCTAAAGCCTTTGCAGATATCCCTGATCCATTATCAAGAATTTTTATTTTTATGTGCTCATCAGTCACCTTAGATATTATATTGATTCTACCGTTTATGACCCCAGTTATAGCATTCAGTGCATTATTTATAATTTCACGAAATGCTTTTGTAAGCTCTATAGAATCTCCTAAGAAAGTGGCCTCTTCACCTAAAAACAGAGAAATATCTCTATTTGGATTACACCTGACATAACTTTCTACTACCTCAGTTAAGAATTTATTGATTTTTAATTTCTCAAAATTATACTCCTTTTTATCGGAATAATCAAATAATATCGAGTCTTCCCTGTTGATGTTACATATCTCATCTCTAAATTCTTTAAAAGCACCACCATCTATTTGATCATTATTATAGAGTTTCATCATCATAAGGGTGTATTTCTCAATCACTTTATTTCTTCTATAGATAATTTTTTTAAACATACGCCCTATGGCTATATCCCTTTCATTGTTGATTTTTTCCAGTTCAATCTGCTGATTTTCATAGTGTATCCCGACATTTAACAGGATTACATTAAATAGTTCCACATCTTCAATCTCTATCCTTCTTCCAGAAATATAGTTATCCACCAAGATACACCCTACATTTTTATCCCTATTAAAGATAGGCAGGATCATAAAATTACTCAATCCGAATCCCATTAGGAGCTCACTCCCTAAATAGATCTTATACCCTCTTCTGTTTTCAAAGATAATCTTTTTCTCCGATATAGCCTTATGAAATAAGTTATCATCATTTTTTATCTTGATAAGTGGAACTATTTCTTTCATAGTTTCATATCTCAGATCAAAACTAGAAAGTTTATCTTCCTTCAAGATATTTCTATTCTTTCTGATTTTTTTACCCACTAGACAGCCATGTTCGTTGCTATATTCAAAAAATATCGCTCTGTCGTAATTTAAGCCCACTCCAGAGGTAAACCCCTTTAATATCAGTTCTATTATTCCACTGTCACTGGGTTCCTTTCTTACACCCAGGAGGAGTTTTTCTACTCCCTCTACCCTGTGGATATAAGCCTTTAATTTTTCATTCTGATCCTCTAGTATAAAATTGTTATTTTTTAATCTTTCTACCATTTTTTTAGTAGCCAGACTCAGGAGTTTTATCTCACTGGTCCCATTTAATCTTACATCTCTATCTAAATTTCCAGATGCTATATCATCTACAGCTAAAGAAAGCTCCTCTAAGGGCATCAAGAGCTGTTTAAATGTCCCATTTATTATAAATGAATTGAGTAAGATCAAAATTATTGTAGCCAAGATTATTAAAGACATGGTTCCTGTTTTAAACTTAGTCAATGCCGGTTCTGACAGACTGAGTACCAGATAACCGACTTCCTTACCAAAAGAATTTAATACCGGTCTGGAAACAATATTATAATCTATCCCTTTAATGGTTAAGCTTTTAACATTATATCCTTTTTCATTTAATTTTATCAGCTTAGCTTTTTCCTTTTTTAATCGGTTTAATTCCATTGCAGTTAAAGATAATGGAGCCCTTGTCTGATAGAGTCCTATATCCTGTACATCTTCATGATCCACAACCATAAGATATTTATTTCCCCTGAAATAATCTTTTTCCAAAGGTATCTCTACTAAAACAGCGTATATCTCTTCATTTCCATCTATAGGAACTACAATCTCATAGTAAAATCTCTCTTCCAGTTGATCATACATCACAGAATCTACAGTCATAGACAATGTATTTCTTAAAATTCTCATATTTTTAATAAACTCGTTATTTATTTCGGTATGTATTCCATCCTTATCCAATATTGACCCGTCTTTTCCTATAACAGTCAACCTGGATTCATGGTAGAGACTAAAATTTTTAGAGATAAGTTCTTTTTTCATGTTTTCATGAATTTCTTTATTTTCCTCCGATGTTCGAATCGAAGCTGTAAAAAGATCTTTCTCTACAAATCCTTCAGAGTTAGTAAGTTTTATAAGTTCATTTATAAATTCAGTATTTCTTATATCCAGCATATCCTCTATTACTTGAAATTTTTCTACAGCTTTAATAGAAAAGTTTTTTTCCAATTCTTTAAATACAAAGATAACAACCAATCCTATTATTGTCAGCCCGGTAAGTAACATAGACAGATCGTTATACAATATTGTTTTAAAAAGCAGTGAATCTCTTTTAAGTTTCATTTTATAGTCCTTTCTTACTAAGTGCTACCCTGTTTCTATTATGGTCTATACTGTCTACTTTTACCTTTATTATCTCTCCTACTGCAAGTTCACTGGTCATATCTACCACTCTTTTGTTAAATTTAGATATATGCAGAAGTGCATCATTTTTTAATCCAATATCGATAAAGGCTCCAAAGTTAACTACATTTCTTACAGTTCCTTCCAGTTCCATTCCCTCTTTAAGATCAGATATCTTCAATACATCTGATTTTAGAAGCGGTTTTGGTATGTCATCCCTAGGGTCTCTTCTATCCCTTATCAGCGCTTCATAGATATCTTTAGCAGTTTCCTTTCCTACCTCTTCCTTTGTTATAAACTCCTCTAAGTCCATAGTTTTTAAGTTAGATCTTACACCCTCTAAATCCTCTTTATACTCAGCTAAACTGGTCTTATTATTTTTCAGCATCTTTTCAGCTATCTTATAAGATTCCGGATGGATTATAGTGTTATCCAGTGGATTTTCACTCTCAGGTACTATCAGGAATCCAGCCATCTGCTCATAGGCTTTTGCTCCCAATCCTTTGACTTTTAGTAGTTCTTTTCTAGTTGTGAACTTTCCATTAACCTTTCTGTATTCCTCTATGTTTTTCGCTACATTCTTCTTTACACCGGATATATAAGCCAGTAATGCCCAAGATGCTGTATTTACATTTATCCCTACTGAGTTTACTACTCCCTCTATAACATCTCCCAAAGAACCTTCTAATTTCTTTTGATTTACATCATGTTGGTACATCCCTACACCAATAGATTTTGGATCTATCTTTACTAATTCTGCCAACGGGTCCTGGATCCTTCTGGCTATAGATATAGCTCCTCTTACCGTTACATCAAAATCAGGAAATTCCTCTGCTGCAATTTTTGATGCAGAATATACCGAAGCTCCCGCTTCATTTACAATGAGGTACTTTACATCTTCTTTTACCTCTTTCAATAGTTCCGCTACAAAAGCTTCTGTTTCCCTGGATGCCGTTCCATTACCAATGGCTATGATATCTATCTTATATTTTTCTATATACCCCAATATCTTCTTCTTAGCTTCCTTTAATTTCCCAGGATTATGCATTCCCTTTACCAGGTATAACACGTCATCCATCTGGTAAAAACCATCTGAATTTATAACAACGGTTTTACATCCTGTTCTATAAGCCGGATCTAAACCTAAGATATTTTTCTCATGTAAAGGTGGTTGTAATAATAGGTTTTTTAGATTTTCTTTGAATATTTTAATGGCATCCAATTCACCTTTTTCAGTCATAATATTTCTGACTTCTCTCTCTACAGAGGGTAAAATAAGTCTGCTTAAAGCATCCTTTACTACATCCAAATAAAATTCTTTCAGATCTCTATTTATAAATTCACTCAAAAGATGAAATTCCACCATCTCTCTGGTTTTATCATTTAATTTTATAGATACTGAGATGATCTTTTCTTTCTCCCCGCGGTTTACAGCTAATATTCTATGGGATGGCATTCTCGAAACATTTTCTACATGTTCATAGTAGTCTTCATATGTTTTTTTCTCATCCAGATCCTTATTTTTTTTGACTAAAGTTGTATTAACTTCACCAAATTTCAACATTCTTTCCCTTATATTTTCCCTGTATTTGGCTTTTTCACTTATACTCTGAGCCAATATCAGTTTTGCCCCATCAATAGCATCTTTTATTTCTAATACATTTTCATTGATATATTTTTTGGCTTCTTCCTCTATATCGCTCAATGTGATTCCTAATTTTCTTGTATACATAGCTAAAGGCTCTAACCCATTTTCTATAGCTTTATCAGCCTTAGTTTTCTTTTTCTTTTTATATGGAAGGTACAGGTCTTCCACTTTCTGTAATTTTTTAGCTTCTAAGATAGCTTTTTTTAATTTTTCTGTCAGCTTTCCCTGGTCGTTAATTAACTTTATAACCTCGTCTTTTCTCTTCTCCAGATTTCTCAGATAAGTAATTTTTTCTAAGATCTCTCTTATCACTACTTCATCTAAATTTTCTGTTATTTCCTTTCTATATCTTGAAACAAAAGGAACAGTAGCTCCCTCATCTAGCAATTTAATCGTATTTTCTACCTGTTCTACTTTAATTTTTAGCTCTTCAGCCACAACCTGATTAATATTCAATTATTTTCCACCCGCCTTCATATTTTTACTCATAATTATACCATATCAAACAATTTTTTTAAAATAAAAAGAGAGTATAGGAGGGTTTTTATCCCCTCTACACCCCTTATTTTTATTATAACTTTATCGTTTCTAGATATTCTTTTAGCCCATCTTTTGTCTCTTCGTTACGAAGACCAAACTCTATATTAGCCTTAAGTAGTCCTAATTTACTTCCGATATCATATCTTTTCCCTTTGAATCTATACGCTCCCACATCTTTCCCATCCTTTATCATGGCCAGGATTGAATCTGTAAGCTGTATCTCGCCGCCTACACCTGCTCCCTGCTTTTCTAGATGTTCAAATATATCACTGGTCAACAGATATCTTCCTAAACAAGCCATCTTAGAAGGAGCATCCTCTAACTTTGGTTTTTCTATAAAATCTTCCATCAAGACAGTATCTTCATCCAAACTTTTAATTGGTTTTACAATTCCGTATTTAGATACATCTTCATCTGCCACCTCTTGAACTCCTATAACACTATTACCGTGTTTTTCATAATTTTCAATAAGCTGCTTAGTTACAGGTTTTTCCTTGTTATACATAATATCATCACCTAGAGCGATAATAAAAGGCTCATTCTCTATAAATGGTTTAGCTTTCAAAATTGCATGCCCTAACCCTAGAGGGTGATTTTGTCTCACATAGAATATATTAGCCATATCAGATATGTGTTTTATCTTATTCAACAACTCTATTTTTCCTTTTTCAGCCAGAGTTTTTTCTACTTCATATGAATAATCAAAGTGATCCTCTATAGAATTTTTATTTCTTCCTGTTACTATAACAATATCTGTTATCCCAGACTCCACTAATTCTTCCACAATATACTGCAATGAGGGTCTGTCTACGATTGTGAGCATCTCTTTAGGCTGAGCTTTTGTTGCAGGCAATACTCTAGTCCCTAATCCTGCTGCCGGTATAACTGCTTTTGTAATTTTTTTCATTTTTTTACCTCCAAATACTGGATATTTTTTTGTTACCACAGTTTTATACTGATATTTTTTTATAAAACTGTGGTAAGTTTTTGATGGAAAATATGAGATCCAAACTATTTTATCTTACTGGCTACCTTTACAGCTTCATCTATAAAGACTAATTTAGTCCTCTTTTTTTCCACTGTAGTCAGTAACATACCCTGTGATATTTCACCCTGTAATTCTACTGAATTTAAGTGTAATACTGCAATGTCTTTTTTCCCTACTAATTCTTCAGGTTTTTTATAAGTTTTAGCTATTCCAGACACTATTTGTCTGATTCCAGATCCTGTTTCCACTTTAAATTTAATCAGTCTTTTAGACCCCTCTACCAATTCCGCTTCCAATATCTCTACCACTTTCATCTCTATTTTTTCAAAATCAGTAATATCGATAGGATTTTCGATAACTAAATCTTTATTTATCTCTAACTCTACTTTTTCTACAGGTTTTTCCAGTCTAGGGAAGATAGGAGTAGCTTCTCCTAATTTATGCCCGGCTTTTAAGATATCCCATGCTTTCACATCCTCTATCTTAGCTGATTTTATATCCCCATCAATTCCAAGTTGTGCCCACATCTTAGAAGCTGATTCCGGAATATACGGGTATACCAATACCGCTATTTTATTCAATGCTTCCACTAAATTTTTCAATACCACTGCTAATCTAGGTTTCCCCTCATCAGTTTTAGCCAGAGCCCAAGGCATAGTTTCATCGATATATTTATTCATTCTTGATACAAACTTCCATATAGCATCCAGAGCCTTAGAAAATTCAACAGTACTCATATATTTATCTACTTCTATCAGTGTTTCATCCCACAGTGCCTTAATTTCATCATCATAGATCTCATGACCTTCTCCTGCTTCAACTACCGAACCAAAATATTTACTATACATTCCTAAAGTTCTATTTAATAAGTTCCCTAAATCATTGGATAGATTTGCATTTACCCTGTTTATCATAGCTGTAGTGTTGTAGTCTCCATCACTTCCAAAGTGAACTTCGCTAAGCAGGAAATATCTGAATGCATCTACACCATATTTTTCTATCTCTGCAATAGGATCCACTACATTCCCCTTAGATTTTGACATCTTTTCTCCTGCCACAGTCCACCATCCATGAGCTACTATCTTCTCCGGTAATTTTTCCCCGGCAGCCAATAGCATACAAGGCCAGATTATAGCATGGAATCTCAATATATCCTTTCCTAACAGGTGTACAACCTCTCCATTTTTCCAGAATTTAGAAAACATCTCTTCGTTGTTTTCATATCCTATAGCTGTCAGATAGTTTGTAAGTGCATCAAACCACACATAGGTAATATGATCTTCATCTATTTTTAATGGGATTCCCCAGTCAAAAGTATTTCTTGAGATAGAAAGATCCATCAATCCCTGTTTTATGAATGATATAACCTCATTTCTTCTGCTTTTCGGCAGGATGAATTCAGGATTTTCATCTATATGCTTTAACAGCATATCCTGGTATTTACTCATTTTGAAGAAGTATGACTCCTCCTTTACTACTCCTAACTCTTTACCACAGTCCGGACATCCATTTTCTCCTACAATCTGGTTTTCAGGAACAAAGGTTTCACATGAAACACAATATTTCCCCTCATAGGATCCCTTGTATATATCACCTTTATCATATACTTTTTGAATGATTTTTTGCACAGCTTTTTTATGTCTGTCCTCAGTTGTTCTTATAAAGTCATTGTTCTCTATGTTTAATTTTTCCCACATCTCTTTGAATCTAACCGACATCTTATCTGTCCACTCCTGAGGAGTAAATCCCATCTCAATGGCTTTTTCTTCGACTTTTTGACCATGCTCATCTGAACCTGTCAAGAAAAATACATCGTATCCCATTGTTTTTTTATATCTAGCCAATACATCTGCTGCTATAGTTGTATAAGCACTTCCCACATGGGGATCTCCATTTACATAATATATAGGTGTTGTTACATAAAAATTTTTACTCATAATATATCTCCTTCTATTTTTATATTTATAATTTTTTAATTATTTAATTTAATTTCTGCCTGCCTGTCTAACTCCAATAGGATCTTTTCCACCTTTAATGCCGCTACATTTAGATCTTCTTCCGGCTCTATACTTATAGGATCTCCCAATATACAAACTATCTTAGAAAATGGCTTAGGCAGCTCTATCTTATCCCAAGTTTTTTCAAATACCCATTTATTTTTAGAGGCAGCACCAATTGGAACCAGTTTCTTCCCTGATTTTTGAGCTAAAAACAACATACCGGGCTTAACCTTATACACAGGCCCCTTTGGACCATCTACTGGTGTTCCCACAATATATCCATCCTTTAAAAATTTAACCATCTTCAAAAGTCCTTTAACTGCATCCCTTCCGCTAGAACCTCTCACCACCTTATATCCAAATTTTTCCAAAGGTACACTGATTAATTCACCATCTTTAGAAGCACTGGCAAGGGCAGCTTTTTTCTTTAATTTATCCATAATCACAGTAATAGGAACTATTTTGTTATGCCAGGAAACATATACTGCATTTTCATCCATAACTCCTTCTGCGCTTATCTTTTCAACTTTATAAGTCTTAGATAAAACTCTTAAGATATAGTAGATCAGCAATCCAAATATCTTATATTTTTTCTGTTCCTTCATCGCTCCACTCCCTATTCTCTTACTGACAACAAAATTTACTTATGCCACTATATTATAGCACAACTTTTTTATATTCCCAGCAAATAATCCGTGTAAATTAAAAAAATCAGCATAATTTTGTACAAAAAAAAGAGCTCGAAAGCTCTTTTAGATATAATTTTAGATTATTCTTAGAATAATCCTGGGATATTCATTCCACCAGTTACTGAAGACATCTCTTTTTCTGCTAACTCTTCAGCTTGTCTCATTGCCTCTGCCACTGCTGATACGATAAGATCCTCTAACATCTCTTTATCGTTATCTTCTACAGCTTCCTTTAAGATTTCATCTGATATATTTATTGAAAGGATCTCTTTTTGTCCGTTAATCTTAACGTTTACTGCTCCTCCACCTACTGAAGTTTCTAACTCTTTACCTTTTAATTCCTCTTGAATCTCTAACATTTTTTGTTGCATTACTTGTGCCTGCTTTAAGATATCCCCTTGATTTCCTGCCGCTTTATTTCCTTTAGATTTAATTTTTCTAACCAATTGTTGTTCCTCCCTTTTTTTCATTGTCTTTATTTAAATGCATTTCTTGCTTCTTTTATGACAATATTCTTGATTTATGAAATAAATTACTATTCCCTAACAAAAATATTGGTTATACCTTTTATGACGATTCTTGCTTCCTAAAAGTATAGCATATCCACCTAGGACAGTGTCAATAATTTAATTAAATTCATAGGGCATCAGTAAAAGTGGTTTTTTCGCCTCAAACTGTGCAGTTTCTATCATAGGTACCTCTAAAAAACTCCTCACCTTACTGTATATATTTTTATACCCCAATACGATTTCATACATCCCTTTTTTCTCCATTATTTCAACCACTTGATAGTCCTCTAATTTCAAATCTGCTGCCAGATCTTTTATAGCCGCTTCAAGTCCGCCAATCTCATCTATCAATCCGTTTTCTAGTCCCTCTTCTCCTAACCAAATTCTTCCTCCTGCAATGTTCTCCAATTTATTTAAAGGGATATTTCCTCCAACACTTCCTCTACTTTTGAATTCATCATATATCACCAGACTAGATCTTTTTATCTTTTCAATTTCTCCCCGTGTCATCTTTGCAGTCAATGAATTCATTCCAGAATATCTGCCTTTTTCTACCCTTTCTATATTGATCATCGTCTTTTCTATCAATCCGCTTATCTCAGGAATTATAGATACCACTCCTATAGATCCTGTTATAGTTGATCTTGTAGCAAATATTTTTTTTGCCCCTGAAGATATATAGTAACCTCCTGAAGCCGCTACACCTCCCATAGACACATAGATTGGTTTACTTAATTTAGAAATTTCATGATGGATTACTTCAGAAGCAAGAGCTGAACCCCCTGGAGAATTAACTCTCAACACTATTCCTTTTACATCTTCATCTTCATCTGCTTTTTTAAACTCTTTTTTCATACTTTCTATATCTATACTGTTTTCATTTCCACGTTCCCCATTGTAAACTATGCTACCAGAAGCATATATTAAAGCTATTTTTTCTTTTTTCTCTACATTTTCTATGGTAGTCAAATAATCTTCTAAAGATATTTTATTCCCCACTCCATACTTTTTATCAAATTCACTCTCATAACTGAGTCCATCTATAAGTCCTATTTTTTCCCCATATATGGGGTTTCTCATAACCAATTCTCCGCCTAATACAGCCTTATTCATTGCAATTTTTTCAAGATCTCTTCTTTTGGAGATCTCTTCTATCCTGTCGTTGTACACCCTGTCATATATTCTCTTAACATCTTTTTTAAACTCTTTTGACATCTTTCCTTTTGAATACTGCTCTCCATAAGCTTTATAATCTCCTATGTGGATCACATTAAATTTTATCCCCACATAGTCAGCTAAACCCTTAAAATAATTGAACTCCCTATAATATCCGCTCAGATCTATCATAGCCGATTGAATCGGCGGCATAACTATCTTTGTAGCATATATTCCCAGTCTATAATTTTGATTATTTATATTCCTGGTAAAAGCATAGACTTTTTTCCCGCTTTTTTTAAATTTATCCAGTGCTTCTCCAATCTCCTCTATATGATTTGCCGAAATATCTACACGATCAATATTCATATATATTCCATCTATATTAGGTTCCTTGGAAGCTTCTTTTATCCCCTCTAATACCTGGTATAATTTCATAGGTTTTTCTAATTCAAATAATCCTCCTCTATCTTTTTCAATTATTCCCTTAGAAAAATCAAGTTCTAAATATGTATTTTTTTCAATTACAACTTCTTTTTTATATTCAGTTAGAGTAGCTGTTATTACTCCGGCTATAATAGCTAAAAATATTATCACCACTAAGGCTGCCTGTAAGACTTGTTTAGAAAAAAATAAGATAACTTTGCCTATATATTTTAAGATCATTTTCATTTTACACCCCATCATTAATATTTATTATTTTACCATATGTAGTTTATCATAAAAAAGCACCTTTAAATATATTTATTTCACTTTAAACATAATTCCTTCTTTTATAGAAAAAATTATAGCTCAAAGTTATTATTCCGGCAATAAACTCTATTTTTTTCTAAGATTTGGTTTTTTATTTCACCTGTTTTTTTGATTAAACCAAACTTTTTATTAATTTTATTTAATTTTAACCCTTAATTTAGAAACATTTTAGCCTCAAAATAATACTTACAAAAAATAACCAACAATATGAAAAACACCAAAAAAACAATATAAAAACCTTTTATAACCATTTTATGTTCCTTTACTGGTAGTTTTATTCTGTTTTCAAAATGATTTATTTGACTTTCTCTTTTATCTAAGTTATACTCCTAATATAATTCTAATAAAAAACTAATATTATTAATTAAAAACTTGAGGAGGAATGTATGAGTACATCAACAATTAAAACCCAAAAAAAAGTTAGTTTCGTTGACAAATTTTTAAACGTTATTGAAAAAGGTGGTAATGCATTACCACACCCGGCAACACTATTTGGTATCTTAGCACTTATAATGGTAGCTATATCTGGAATAGGAGCAGCATTAGGCTGGTCAGTTGAATTTGAAGGAATAAACAGAAAAACAATGCAAATGGAAAATATGGTTATTCAAACTAGATCTTTGATGAATACCGAAGGACTTAACTACATCTTCACACATATCGTTACAAACTTTACTGGATTTGCTCCTCTTGGAACAGTTCTAGTAGCTATCATCGGTATCGGTGTATGTGAAAGATCCGGATTAATGGCAATCTTATTAAAGAAAACAGCGCTTTCTACTCCAAAGAAATTAGTTACTGTAATGGTAGTA
>CAZUGM010000040.1:12792-13064 GCA_964619915.1 uncultured Fusobacteriaceae bacterium
TTCTTAGGAATAATGTCAAACGTTGCATCTGATGCTGGTTACGTAGTACTACCACCACTAGCAGTATTAATATTTTTATCATTTGGCAGACATCCATTAGCTGGATTAGCAGCAGCCTTTGCCGGTGTATCAGGAGGATTCTCAGCTAACCTTCTAATCGGTACAATCGATCCGTTATTAGGGGGTATCTCTACAGAAGCAGCCAGACTTTTAGATCATGCATATGAAGTTGCACCTACTGCAAACTACTTCTTCGTGTTTATCTCTACATT
>CAZUGM010000041.1:0-2039 GCA_964619915.1 uncultured Fusobacteriaceae bacterium
AAATCCAGCGGTATCGGATTAGACCAAAAGAGCAAGGAGAAGATCAAATCCATCAATTTAGAGTTAGCTAAATTAGGAAATGATTTCAGCCAGAACGTAACCGATGCTACCAACGGATATGAATTGATTATAGAGGATGAAAAGGTTCTCTCTGAATTTTCTGAATTGGATAAAAAATCTGCCGAAATAGAAAAAGGAAAATGGAAGTTTACCCTTCACGGACCATCACTGACTACATTTTTAAAGTATTGCAACGACAGAACATTGAGGGAAAAACTGTATAAAGCCTCTGCCACAAAGGCCCCTCAAAATGAGGAACTCATTGAGAAAATTTTAAATTTAAGAGATGAAAAAGCCAAGATCTTAGGTTATGAAAATTACAGGGAACTCTCAATCGCCTCAAAAACAGCAAATAACGCCATAGTAGTTATAGACTTCTTGACAGAATTAGGAAAGGAAGCTCTCCCAAAGGCTACCCAGGAAATCGAAGAATTAAAGAAGTTTGCAGAGGAAAAATTAGGCTATGACAGTGTAGAGATCTATGACTACGCATATCTTTCCAGGAAGCTCAAGGAGATCAAATATAATTTTGATCCCAGTGAAGTGAAACCGTATTTTGAAAAAAACAAGGTAGTTTCCGGGATGTTCCAATTTTTAGACAACATCTTTAATTTAAAAGCTAAGCAGATAGAGGATGCAAAATTATGGAATGACAAAGCTTTAGTCTTTGAATTAGAAAGAAACGGAGTCCTTTTAGGAAACCTGATCATGGATCTAGAAACCAATGAAAATAAGAGGGGAGGAGCCTGGGCAGACAGCTGGATTACCAGTTATACAAAGGATGGAGTCAGAGTTCCTGCAACAGGAATAATCGTCTGCAACTTCCCTCCTAGTAAGGACGGAGTTCCGTCACTGTTAGATCATTCAGATGTGGTGACTCTCTTCCATGAGATGGGACATGCTCTCCACCTTATTACATCCAAGACAAAGGAGATCTCCGCTTCCGGTTTCAACGGAACCGAGTGGGATGTAGTGGAATACCCGTCTCAATGGCTGCAGGAATTTGCCAACAACAAGGAGATCATAAAGACATTCGGGATCCACTATGAGACCGGTGAAGTTATCTCCGATGAATTGATTCAAAAGATCTTGGATTCTTTAAATTACGGGCAGGGATACGGAAACAACAGACAGGTTGAGTTCGGGCTGTTTGATCTGATGATCTACGATAATGCATATTCTAAAAAACAGGTTCAGGAAAAACTAGATAAGGTCAGGAAGATGGTTTCAGTAATAAAAACTCCAGAGTACAATAAGTTCCAATGTTCATTCAGTCATATATTTGCAGGAGGATATGGAGCAGGTTACTACTCATATAAGTGGGCTGAAGTACTTTCGGCTGACAGTTATACAGAGATGACAAAAGGTGATAACATCGATAAGCAACTGGCTAATAACTTTTTCGACAACCTTTTATCCCTTGGAGGATCGGTAAACATGAAGGAAAGTTTTGTAAATGTTCACGGGAGACAGCCGGATCCTAAGGCACTTTTAAAACTCACAGGTATACTGTAGATTTAAATAATTAAAAACCAGAAAAGGGAGGATCCATTGATCCTCCCTTCTCTGGTTTTTTACTCTGCCAACCTATATATATTTACTATATCCTCCTTGGTCAGTTTAACAAAGCTACCAAGGGTTCCATTTTCTGTAGCTTTAGCTGCCATCTCCTCAAATTTTTCACCGTCTATGTCTGCCTGGGATAATCTTGTAGGCATATCAATAGATGTAAAGAATTCCTCGGTTCTCTTGATCCCTTCCAAAACCGTAGCCTCTGGATTATTAAAGTTCATATCAACATTCCATACACGGGTAGCATATTGTACAAACCTATCCATATTAGTTTTATACACATATTTAAAAGCTTCAACACTATTTAACTCAGAATCTCTTATATTAGTCATAATAGCAAAGAAACAGAGGTCACCTACCAATGACCACAAAAGTAGTGCTAATATAATTAGAACTAGCATACATGC
>CAZUGM010000041.1:2049-12830 GCA_964619915.1 uncultured Fusobacteriaceae bacterium
GTACAAACCTATCCATATTAGTTTTATACACATATTTCATCCAGGCTGGGAATATAATAGCCAGTCCTGCACCATGAGTAATATCATAGAGACCGCTCAGTTCATGTTCAATTCTATGGGAGGCCCAGTCAGATTCCCTTCCCATATCGAGAAGACTGTTATGAGCTATAGTTGAAGATATCATAATCTCGGCACGGGCATTGTAATCCTCCGGGAAATCCAAGGCTTTAGGAGTATTTAAAATAACTGTTTTTAATACCGCTTCTGATAATCTATCTGTTAATTCCACATTTTTTTCATTGGTAAAATATCTTTCTAAAACATGGGCCATAATATCTACTGCACCTGCTGCTGTTTGGTAGCCGGGCAGGGTATATGTAACTTCAGGGTTCATGATTGCAAATTTGGGTCTGATTATATTTCCGCCAAATGATTTCTTATACCATCCATCTTCATTTGTGATAACACTGCCGCTACTAGCTTCACTCCCTGCTGCAGGAATTGTTAAAATTACTCCTAATGGGAGGGTCCTGGATGCTACAGCTTTTCCCTCAAAAAAATCCCATACATCTCCATCATATTCCACACCGGCTCCAATGGCTTTGGCTGAATCAACGGCACTTCCTCCTCCAACAGCAAGGATAAAGTCTATGTCGTTATCTCTGCAAATTTTTATTCCGTCTCTAACTAGGGACAATCTAGGGTTTGGCAACACTCCTCCCAGTTCAAATATTTCTATTCCTTCATCAGTTAAGTTTTTTATTATTTTATCATATAGACCGAATTTTTTAAGACTAGTTCCCCCGTAATGAAGCAATACTTTTTTCCCATATTCAGATACCTTCTTTCCAACCTGTGTTTCCACACCCTTACCAAAAATTATCTCTGTTTTATTCTGAAAATTAAAATTTAACATATTCCCCCCTTTATAAAAAACAATAACTATCAAACACATACCAAACTCACCTTCAAAGGTGAGTCAGCAGTTCCTTGTTCTCATATATAGTTTTAAATTTATCTTTTAACCAATTTAACTCGGTATCTGAAACTCCTAAGTTTATCTTTATAAACTCCCCTATCTTCTTTTCTTCCTCGGGCAGGAGCTTTATCCTAGTAGAATTATTTATCTCCTCGATGGTTCCCTTTCCTTCAAAATAAGAGAGAAGTTTTTTCCAGTTGGACATACTGTCAACCTTTCTGAGGAGCATCACACAGGTAAAATTTAATTCAGGAATATCCTGATACCCCCTCTTCTTTAAAAACTTCAGTATCTCCTCATTTTTTTGGGTATGAAAAAGCAGCTCCCCGCTTTTTTTGGTATTCATAATCTTAGGCATCTTATTGGTTTTACCTTCCATCTTCAGATATTTCGAAAGGGGTACTATCTTTGTCTCCAAATAAAAGTTAACAGCAAACTCATTGAAACTCTGGGATTCCGGTATCTCCCCATTGGCTATAATGTTTATCATCTCATCTATTTTTTCAAAATTTACCACACTTAATCACTCCTTTATTTTCGCACTAATTATTGCAAACATTCTTTTTGACACAGATTTCCACAGATAGATTAAAATTCAACTGATTAACATCAAGGTCCTTTACGTTGATAGCTTTTTCTTCGCCACCAATCTACACCAATCCTTTAATCTGTCTTTGCATAATCTGCGACTAAGGCTTTTTTTCTTTGTCACAAATTACACTAAGAATATATCCTGTATTTTCTCTTCCCTATCTGCGTATACACAGTATCTGCGCTCTATTTTTTTAGTTGGAAGTTATTTAATAACTCCTACAGCCACTCCCACAAAATAATCATTTATATCCTGCTCATTGAAATATATGGGCTCATATTCCTCATTTTCACTGGATAACAGTATAGAGGTCCCTATCTTCATATACCTCTTCAAAACTGATTTTTCCTCCATTATTACTGCTATTATATCGTTTGTTTTAGGAGCTCTTTTTTCTATTACTACCAGGTCCCCGTCACAGATCAGCGGGTCCATACTGTCCCCATAATTTTCTATTATATAATTAGAATTATCACCGATCCATTTCTCAGGCAGCAAAATTTCCCCTTCCGGGTCTTCATAGTCTGTATACATGTTTACCCATTTAAATTTTGGCAGGGATATCAGATCATTTTTATTATATGTTATATCGGCATCTTCGTCCTCTGCTATTATAGTCTCTTCATCTATTACAAGATACGGTATCTGCCTGTCTTTCTTTAAATCCGAATATATAAATTCTTCCCCCGCAGTTTCCTCTACCATATCCAGTGTAAAGTCAGGTATTTCAGAAACTTCTTTCAATTCAGAATTGAATATCTTTATATCCCTTCCATTGGTCAGTATCCCGTATTCCACTGACTTTTCCATGGTCATATAACTTTTTAACTGTTCAAAACCATCTAAGAGCTCCACTTCCTTTGATTTTGTTTCTATGAATATATATGGTTTTTTCCTGTTATAGATAACCCCGTCTACAAAGTATTTTTTTGATCCTAAAGTCAACGGGTATTCAATGTCTATAAGGTCCAGTCTATACTCATAGGTGGTTATAAGTTCTTGGATCAGCCATTGCCTTACCTTCTCCTCATTGGAGTGAAGGTTTACCAATTTATCTTTAAAATAATAATCATCTACAGGGATATTATAAAATATCCTCATCTTTTTATCGGTATCTATCTGTAAATATTTATATCCTATATCCCCTATAAACTTACTGGGTGTTTCAGAGGACAATAGATATAACTCCTCCATGGCTCTCGTCATCCCCACATACATCAGTTTACGTTCCTGTATCTCCTCATATTCCTTCAATTCCTCTATATTGGATGAATGAAATGGCAGTATTTTATCATTTAAAGAGATCATGATTATCACCTTAGTTTCAATCCCCTTTATGGAGTGCATGGTAAATAATTTTATCTCATTGGAATCAAAATCATCATTTCCACGGTCTATAAATGTTGTCTTCACCCCTAATTTTTCCATGAGAAGTTTAAAGTTTAACAACTGGTTCTTGGTCCTTCCGATTATAGCTATATCACTTTTAAGAGTCTTTGAAAGTCTCCCGTCCAAAAGTTTTTTTACATAGGCTGCCTGCTCTCCCTCAGATAAAAATTCCTTAAATATGGGATAGTTTCCGTATCTGTCGATAAGATATGGTTTTACATAGTCAGAATTTCCTGTGATAACCTCATTTTTATTTAGGAGGCTGTAGGCTGCTTTGGATATCTGTGTAGTGGTTCTAAAGTTTTTACTGAGAGTTTTACTCTTTCCTATCATATTAAAACCTATACTGGCAAATGTCCGTTCTCCCCCCATTCCCAGCCATGATTGGGAGTATATACTCTGGGCACTTGCAAATAAAAATGTGAAACTGGAGTGACTTTTGTTATCGTATAATCCCCTTATAAATTCCAGCTGTACCTTGGACAGATCCTGGCATTCGTCTATCAGAATATGGGTATATCTTTTCTTAGTTTTATTCTCCAACTCCCCCAAAGCAATGAGTCTCATATCATTATAATCTATGATATTTTCCTTCAAAAGATTTTCTGTATAGAGTTCCATCAATTCAAACATTGCCTTTCTGACTATGGAATTTTTGGGCAATTTCTGGGTGGTCACTCCCAATTTCAGGCTGCCTATCCTGCTGGCTTCCTGATATTCAGCTTCATCTATATAGTTGCAGGCTTTGATCCAATTTATTTCTTCCAATAAAAAAGCAGTATTCCCGTCTTCAAAGATCGAAACTTCACTGTATTTTTTCTTCAATTTTTCTATGAGTTCATTTAAAATCCCATGTTTTTTATGGTTGGTCGGGTTGAGCTTCAACTCCACTTTAGATCTTTTTTGATACTCTAAAAAATATCCGTACATCAAACTGTCAACTGTCGTTATCTTTACCCTGTCTTTTGGAAAGCCAAACAATGAATGCATATTATACTGGGTTATATTATCGACCTTATTATAAAAATAAGATACATAGTTAACCAAAGTTTTATTAAATGTTATAAATAGTATATTATCATCTTTATCATGACAATAGTTATTCAATAAATATGATATCCTGCATATTCCTACTGTTGTTTTTCCGCTTCCTGCTATTCCCTTTATAAGCATATGTCCATTTGGTTTTGTATATGCTATTTTTTCTTGCTCCTTGTTCATAAGCAACTTCAATCACCTTCTTATATCGTATCTCTGAGCTATAGTTCTATTTGTATTATACAATAATATTTTACTATTCGTAATTATTATTTATTCATCGTCCATAATCTAAACTAAAATAGTGATCCAATAGAAAATCTAACGTTATTTGTTGAAAATTAATTTTGAATAAGATAATTATTAGGATATAATATTGATATAACTTTTTAAGGGTGGTTTTTATTTTGCAAAACACTAAATTTTTCATTAAACTTATAAAAAAATGGTACCGTCCTAAAAAAATGGATATCCTTTATTCAATTTCAGTTATTTTTTTATTAATTTTTACAGCTTTAGGAATAATTTACCTCACCGGGGGAACTAAATATGCCTATACCCACCTTATGTATATCCCACTGATACTGGCAGTATTTAACTTTGGATATCTAGGGGGAATCTTCTTTGGAACTATAGCTGGTTATCTCACTAGTTTTATCCCATTAGAAGTTGCAACTATGGAGGTGCAGTCTCCTGAAAACTGGATCTACAGGCTTTTATTTTTTGTCATTGTCAGTACTGTAAATGGGTTTATCATAGATATAATATTAAATACATTGAAAGATGTCGAAAAACTGACATTTTATAATCGAATTACAAACATTGTCAACAGAAAATCCTTCGATACTTTTTTTAAAGAAAAAGAACATCTTCGTGGTAAATATTTGGCTCTTTTTGAAATTGAAAACTTCAATCAAATTCTAAATGAATACGGTAATTTCATCTTGGAAGATTTTATAAAGATCTTCTCCCTGAATTTTAAAAAACTGTCCCAGGATGGTCTTGAACTTTTTCACTTTAGAGACAATACATTTGGATTATTGATGGATCACTACAGCCCCTATTCTTTTGAAAAAAAAATAGATATATTAAAGCAAAACATCTGTATCGATAATATCTTCATCTACCCCGAACTGAGTATCGGTGTGGCAAGGTTTGTAGATACCCAGGAAAGATTCTTTCAGAATGCAGAGATCGCCCGGGCTTATGCAAGAAAAAATTTATTTTCATATTATTATTTTAACGATAATATCGATAAACTTCACAATAAAAAACTTTCTATCTTAAATGAATTACCTGCTGCTATTGATCACAATCAATTCCACCTTTATTTTCATCCTAAGGTAGATCTTCAAACTGGTTTAATCAGCTGTGCTGAAGTCTTGATAAGGTGGGTACATCCTATAGAGGGGATCATCTCTCCAAATTTATTCATGCCATATCTGGAAAAAACTAACTTGATCAACACCTTTACAAACTGGCTGATCAAAACTTCCCTTGAGATCCAGGAAGGGTGGGAAAAAGACGACTTTCATATGAAACTAGCTTTAAATACGCCTGTAGCATGCCTAAAAAATAAATCGGTTACCAATACCATAAAAAATTATGATAAATGTTTAAAAGGTTTAGAATTTGAAATATTAGAGAGAAATCTAATTGAGGATTTTCAGGAAATTTATTCGGTTATGGACTGTTTAAAAAAATACGGCATAACTTTTGCCCTGGATGATTTTGGAACTGGGTTTTCGGCAATATCTTATCTTCGAAACCTTCCATTTGATAAACTGAAGATAGATAAGATGTTTATAAAAAATATGGACACCGATCAAAGAGATTACAATATAGTTAAATCTTCCATTGATTTAGGAAAATCCATGGGATTAAAAATTGTAGCTGAAGGGATTGAAAACATCGATACTTTTAATCTTTTAAAAAAATTAAACTGTGACTCCGTTCAAGGGTACTTTTTTACAAAACCTTTAGAAGCGGATAAATTTAAGAAATTTTGTATCGACCACAATGCCCGTGTAAAAACATCTATAAAATAATAAATTAAGAGGCTGATTACATACAAATCAGTCTCTTTTCTGTAACATAAAAAAGTTTAATACTTAAACTTTTATTATAATTTATACTTTTTAAACAAGGAGGAACTTTGAAATATACACTTATAACAGGAGCCAGCTCAGGGATTGGGTTTAACTTAGCTCATACCTTTGCCAAAAATAACCACAATCTGATCCTGGTAGCCAGAAATAAAAAAACTCTTTTTCTCCTAAAAGAAAAGCTGGAATCGCTATACAGGATAGACATACAAATAATCCCTCTGGACATCTCAGGGGAAACAGGTGCTGTCACTCTATATGAGATAATTCAGAAAAAACAGTTGAGGGTAGATATTCTTATAAATAACGCCGGGATAGGATATCACGGTGAATTTCTAGAAAAAGACATTCAGTTCGACCTGGACCTGATAAATTTAAATATAATTACCCCCACCGTTCTTACAAAATTATTTTTACAGGATATGATAAAGACCGGAAGAGGAAAGGTATTTAATATAGCTTCTACAGCCGGTTTTCAGAGCGGACCCCTTATGAGTGTATACTACGGAACAAAATCATATCTGTTGAATTTTTCTGAAGGAATTGCAGAGGAACTGAGGGATACCCAGATAAAGGTCGTTACCCTCTGTCCAGGCCCGACAAAAACTGCCTTTGAAAAAATGGATAAAATAGAAAAAGGACTCTTTAAAAACTTTCATATAGCTGATCCGGAGGATGTAGCAAAGTATCTCTATAAAAACATGGACACAAAAAAAGACATCCTGATCCATGGAAAGTTAAATAAACTTATGATAGCTCTTACAAAATTTATTCCCAGAAAGATAAACTTAAACTTAATAAAAAAGATACAACAAAAAAAATAGGAGGAAGAGATGAAAAAGATAAAATTATTAGCTTTACTGGCGGTGCTGGCTGTTAATACAGCCTATGGTGCAGGTAGAAATATCATAGAGAGCAGGATAGGTGCCAGTTTCAACGGGAAATATAAGACCATTGAGAAAAATAAAACTGAGATTTTGGGAGAGAACTCTGAGACTGGTTATGAAATTGTTTTAGAGGGACTGAAAGAAGTCTATCCCGATACATATATGGGGTTGGGGGTCGGCTATCAAAAACATGGAAAGGCAAAAGATATAGGAGAAAAATCCGGGGAACTATATAGATCTATACCGATATATGGTGCAATAAAATATCAGTTTAATACCGATGGAACTATCCAGCCATTTTTAAAAACCAATCTCGGATTATCCTTCAATCAAACTGAAAACGGATTGAGAGATATAGATGAAAAGGTCAGCCCTGTGGGGTTTTACGGTGCCATTGGCGGTGGATTTGAGGTAGATCAATTTATAGTGGAACTCTCCTACCAGATAAACACAGCTAAAACAGACAACAATATTGAAGAGAATATAGATCACAGTAGATTTATATTGGGATTAGGATACAGATTTGATTTTTAAAGGAGTCTTAATATGTTGATAAAATTATTTATATCTTTTTTTAAGATAGGTTTATTCACCTTTGGAGGGGGATATGCAATGTTACCCCTTATAGAAAGAGAGTTGGTGGAAACAAGAAGATGGATTACAGAGGACGAACTCATGGAGATGTTTGTAATCTCCCAGATGACTCCCGGGACCATAGCTATAAATGCCTCTACATTTATCGGCAGTAAAAAAGCCGGGAAATTAGGAGGATTTATAGCTTCCCTTGGAATTATATTTCCATCACTTATAATTATTACCCTGATCTATAATTTTTTAGGAAACTCTTTTGATAATCCGGTTATCCACAGTATCTTTTTAGGGATAAGAGCCTGTATCATAGGGCTTATTGCAAGTTCAACTCTAAAAATATGCAGAAAAAGTTTTATCTCCGGGATGAGTTATATTATTTTTATCATTGCATTTCTTCTGCTGTTGATATTTGATATCAGCCCTATCCTACTCATCATCTTTGGAGCATTACTGGGTAGTGCAGCTACTTTTTTTCTTCCAAACAGGATTAAATCTATTTTGGAGGTGAAGTAGATGGATTATTTTATAACCCTCTTAAAATTATTTACCATGTATTTTAAGATTGGATTATTTAACTTTGGAGGAGGATTGGCTTCCATCCCCCTTTTACAGAATGAACTGGAAAAAAATGGATTTATGGGATATGATGAATTTTTTAATGTTTTATCTATATCTCAAATGACCCCCGGTGCCATAGCCATGAATACGGCTACATTTGTAGGAAACAGAGTGGCAGGAATTCCAGGAGCTATTGTGGCAACAGTGGCACTGGCACTTCCGTCCATCATAGTCATATTGATCTTAGCTAAGGTCTTGCAGCAATTGGAGGAAAATATCTATAAAAGAGCTATTTTTTTTGTTTTAAAATCCCTGACCACAGCACTAATTTTATATGCAGGATATATGATTGCCCGGGCTACCTGGATAATCGAAAATAAGATAGAGATAAAAACAATTATTATTTCTATCCTCATGTTTTGGATAGCCTACAAGAAAAAAATCAACCCTGTTATCCTTATCATCTCCTCGGGAGTTTTAGGGTATCTCGGTTTATATATAATGTAACAAAATAATAATTTTAGAAAGGTAGAAAAAATGAAGAAAAAAATATTAATTATTGTTCTGCTGTGTTTTGGCCAGCTGGCAATGGCAAAATATGAACCATGGAACTACAATATGGTTCAGGTAAGTTTATTTCAGGGAAATAATGCCGCTGACGGAACCCGTGAAAGTGTGGATGACATCTATCTGGAAATGGAAGGATTTCATAGATATAAACTATTGGACCTGTATTGGTTCAACGACTTTTTCGACATCCTAAACTCTGGCAGCAGTGACATGCATGGAGTCAAACCAAGTATCTATGGGGAAATTAATCCCCGTATCTCACTGGATGGTCTCTTGGGAAGAGATCTTTCCATGGGAAGATTCAATGAATGGTTTCTTTCATACCAGCTAGATTATGATAACGGAGACTACAAAGGCGGTTTGAGACGTCACCAGGTAGGAATAGGAACCTATTTTGATTTAGAGGGATTCGATTATATCCGAATGAATCTCTTGGCAAGGTATGCCACCAAATCATATGGTAAACCCAATGAGAATAAATTGGACGGATACCTATTCAATGTAGCTTATCTTGCTCCACTATATAAATTTGAAAATGGATGGTTATTTGTATATAGCGGATGGGTGGACTATGTCTTTGTAGCTAAATAATCTAAAAAATATAACAACATCTGGAATGGTACTTATGGAACTGATAACTCCCTCCAATGGTTTAATCAGTTTAAACTGCAAATGGATGATTTTGCTGTCTCAGCTTCGGTAAAGTTAAATCATAATTTTACAGAAGTAGCCGGAAGTTCTTCTAATTCCAGTGATTCCACCCAATATATTTTAGGCGTTCACTATATGTTTTAATAAAAAATGTCTTGTAATAAAAAAGTAGTTTTTCAATAAAAAACTGCTTTTTTTTATTATTTAGAAAATCACAGCAAAAACCTTCTCTAGATTCAACGTTCCACTGTTTTTTTTTACAATCCATCTAAGTAGAAATTTTATTTTTAAAAAAAATAAAAAAAAAATAAAAAAAAACCTTGATTTTAAAACTAGTTAGTAGTATTATAAGGAAACTTCAGAATAAGTTTTTATCGAATATAAAGAATTTTTCCTAAAAAAAAAGGAAATTTTTTAGAGTTATTGGATAAATGCCATCCTAAAGAAGGATCTACAGATACTAATTTTAAAAGGATAGAACAGAGACAATCCTTTTAAAACACCCATTTAGGGATTTCTAGAAGAATAAACTACTAATTTGTACATTAATAATTGATACTAATTAGTACGGAAATTATATTATTTAGGGGGAGTTATGAAAAAATTAATAGGTTTATTGGCAGTATTGATCTTAATGGTCAGTGGATGCGGAAAAGAAAAGTCATCCAATGAAAGCAATTTAAAAACTAAGGTAGATGGAGGAGAATTGGTTGTCAGAATATCCCAAGATATGGATTTTTTAGATCCTCACAAAGCCTTAGCTGCAGGAACTTACGAAGTTATGTTCAATGTCTTTGAAGGTTTATTAAAACCAACCCACGAGGGAAAATTGATCCCTGCTGTAGCAGAATCCTTTGAGATTTCAAAAGATAATCTTACCTATATTTTTAAATTGAGGGATGGAATAAAATTCCACAACGGTAAAAATGTTCAAGTGGAAGACATTATATTCTCATTGACCCGAATTGGCGGTGATTTTTCAGGAAACTCAGTTGTAAGAGATCTGGCTAAAAATATTAAAAACATAAAAAAAATAGATGATAAAACTGTTGCAGTTGAATTAAATAAAGTAGACGGAACAATCTTGAGTAAATTTACCACAGCTATTATCCCGAGAGATGTAGTGGATATCGAGCAGTCACCTATTGGTACAGGACCATTTAAATTTATAGAATATCTTCCGGGACAAAAACTTGTTATGGAAAAGTTTTCAGATTATTGGGTAGAGGGTGTTCCAACTATAGAAAAGGTAGAATTTTCAATTATTAAGGATGAGCAGAGTTCCATCCTTTCCCTTCAAAGGGGAGAGATAGACCTCTATCCGCGTATGGGGTCTACCCATATTCCAACTTTGGAAAACACGAATAATATAATTGTAACTGAACAAAATCTTATGCAGATCCTATCTTTAAATAACAAGG
>CAZUGM010000042.1:0-9475 GCA_964619915.1 uncultured Fusobacteriaceae bacterium
ACCTACATTGGTTATTATGGCGGCAGGTATGGGAAGTAGATATGGAGGCTTAAAGCAGATTGATCCGGTTGGGCTAAATGGAGAGATCATAATGGACTATTCTATCTACGATGCCAGGTTGGCAGGCTTTGGCAAAGTGGTATTTGTTATAAAGGAAGAATTTTATGACATATTTAAGGAAAAAATAGGGGACAGGATATCAAAATTAGGAAATATAGAGGTTAAATATGTATTCCAGGATATAAAATCTATTCCTGAAAAATATAAACTCCCTCAAGACAGGATAAAACCCTGGGGAACCGGGCATGCTGTTTTATCATGTAAAGACGTAATAGATGAACCTTTTGCAGTTATAAATGCCGATGATTTTTATGGTTCCACAACTTTTAAGCTGATCCATGATGAACTTGTGAATCAGACAGATGAATACGGATATTCCATGGTAGGATTCCAGTTGGATAAAACAATAAGTAAAAATGGTAGTGTTGCAAGGGGAATATGCACTCTGGATAGGGAAGATCACTTGGTTACAGTGGAAGAGAAAACTCAAATAGAGGAAGTTTTGGGAACTATCTATTCCTTTGAAGATAGGTATAATTCTATAGAAGAAAAAATAGAACCTATAAAAATAGAGTTAGAAAGAAATACTCCTGTATCTATGAATATTTGGGGATTTATGCCGTCTATTTTTAAGGAATTGGAATGTGGGTTTGAAAAATTTTTAGATGAAAATATAGGAAAATTAAAATCTGAATTTTATATTCCAAGTGTTGTAGATGATCTGATAAGATCAAAAAAAGCTACTGTAAAAGTAATAAAAACTGTGGAAAAATGGTATGGAGTAACCTATCAGCAGGATAAGGGGGATGTTTCCGAGGCTTTGAAAAGTATGACCCCTGGTATCTATCCAAACAGATATATAAATAGTTAAAAAAGTAGATGTTAAAAGAGATAAAAATACAATTTTTTATCTCTTTTTATTTTTTCTGTGGTTTTTAAATCGTAGAAAAAGGAGGTATACTAGGGGTGAGATATTAAAATATATTAGTCAGAAAATTCAAAGGTATTTTTCATGGGTTATTTATATTAAGGACTAATTTTTTTAACAATTTGAAAAACCTAAATACCTTAAAAGGAGAGAGAAATTATGAGGGGATTAGTTGAATCAATTCAGGATAAAAATGCTATTTTATTTGTCGGTGCCGGTGTATCTATGAATTTAGGTCTGCCATCCTGGAATTCATTGATGGACTATATAGCAAAGGAATTGGAATATGAACCTGAAGTCTTTAAATCTTTTGGAAATGCTCTGACCTTGGCAGAGTATTATAAGATAAAGAAAGGTGATATAGGTTCCCTGAGAAGCTGGATGGACAGGAACTGGCATAGCAGCGATATAAAAATTGAGAATTCCAAGATACATAAACTAATATTTGATTTGAACTTTCCTATTATATATACCACAAATTATGACAGATGGATTGAAAGAACCTATGACTGCTATAAAAAAAAATATAAAAAAATAACCAATGTAGGAGATCTGGTAAATTTAAATAGTATGCTTACCCAGATCATCAAATTTCATGGAGATTTTGATGATGAAAAATCTATTGTATTGACTGAATCCAGCTACTTTGAAAGACTGGATTTTGAAACCCCTTTGGATATTAAGCTCAGATCAGATATACTGGGTAAATCGATTTTATTTATCGGGTACAGCCTTCATGATATCAATCTTCGTTATCTTCTCTATAAGCTGAATAAACTCTGGGAAAATAGTAACCAATCCAGTTCAAGACCTAAATCTTATATATTTTTAGTGGATTCTAACCCTGTAGAAGATCTGATTTTGGAAAAAAGAGGGATTAAAACCTTTACTTCGAAAAATAAAAATCCCAGTGAGAGTCTGCTGGAATTTTTGGAAAAACTAAATAATAACTTATCGGAATAGGAGGGAGTTATCCGTGGCAGAGCCATAGTATTCAAATCTCTCTATGAAAAATCTCTGGAGAAAATAATGAGATAAAAGATATAGCTATAAGGGAGAAGTAAAACTAGTAAAGTCTGGATATAAAAACCAGGGACTCCTAATTCGGGGTCCCTGTTTTAAAGTTAGTGGAGTGGCCATATTTAATAGTAAATAGAAGTACCTAAATTTTCTTTCATTTTATTAAAATTAACTCCTCTGTATTCTGCCAAGGATTCTATCTGGTTTTTATCAATTTTTCCCAGATCAAAGTATTTTGCATTTTCACTGAAAAATAGGAGTCCGCAGAGACTATGAACTGGTGTCATAGTATATGTTGGGCTGAGGGTAACTCCTAGTTCCCATACATTCATAAGATCAAAGATCTCTTTTTTCATGGAATGATCGGGTAAAATTGGATAACCTACTGCCGGCCTTATCCTAACCTGGATGATCTCGCTTACTTTTTTCTCCAGATAATCTGTAGCAGCCTCTGTCAGTCTGTTTCCCAGTAATTTATACATAATATCTTCATATTCTGTTTTACCGGATACAGTATCTATCGTTACTGCAAAGGTTCCAATATAATCTTTATCTTCTACAAAATCTGCCAGCGATAATGAACTCTCCCATTGCTGGGTCCTTACCATGGGAAGTTCCAGACCATTAATTTTTAGAATATCCATGGGTTTCTTTTCCACCTTAAAAATCCCATATCTTGCAATTATTTTTAATTTTTTATCTTTCAATATTTCCAGGTATTTCTTACCATCGATTAAAATATCGATCTCTTTACAGGTGTCTTTTATTTTCCAGTCATGTAAGAATATATCCCAGTTGATAGACTTTTCGATATTTGCAATATTAATATTCAGATTAAAAACACCTGTTTTAGTTGGTTTTACTACCTTGTTGGTAATTCTTTCCCTTCTTTGAAAAGCTTCTTCTAAACTCAGGTAGAACCTATCTTTTTCGGTTTTTTTATAAGTTTTTCTCAATTCTTCATATGAATTTAATATAGCAGATTTATACTCTAAGTCTCCTCCCAGGATCTTATCTAGCGCTATTACTGTATTGGAGGCATCTGTTAGATGAAATACACGTCCACTGTAATTGGGTTCTATTTTTATGGCAGTATGAAGTTTGGATGTGGCAGCGCCTCCAATAAAAAGTGGGATATCTATTCCTTCATTTTCCATCTCTTTAGCTACCCTTGCCATCTCATGGAGAGAAGGTGTGATGAGTCCGCTTAATGCAACACCATCGACCTTCTCATTTTTTACTGTATCTATAATGGTATCTATAGATACCATTACTCCTAGATCGATGATCCTATATCCATTGCATTCTAGAACAGTTTTTACTATATTTTTTCCGATATCGTGGACATCGCCGTCTACAGTCGCCATAACAATAGTTTTTCTGTGCTCCATCTGAGTTTTTTCACTTTTAATGAAGGGGGTTAAATAAGTTACGGCTTCTTTCATGATCACGGCACTTTTAACCACCTGAGGGAGGAACAATTTTCCAGTATTAAAATATTCTCCTACTTTTTCCATCCCTTCCATCAATATATCCTGTATTATTGAGATGGGAGAGTAATCCTGTAATAACAGGTCAATAAGGTTTGTTAAATTTAATTTATTTCCATTAATGAGATTATCTACAATCTGAACCCTTGGATCAGATTCTTTTTCTGCTGTTTTAGGAGTTGTTATTTTTTCTATCTGTTCATCTAACAATGAATCCAAGATATCTTCTGTATTCATAATCAGGCTGTAGATCTTATCTTCTAGAGATTTTTTTATCTGAACATTCTTTTCTGAAGGGTTCATTATTATCATATCCAGGCCGCTTTGCTTGGCTAACCTCAAAAATACCTGGTGAATTGCATGTCTCAATGGATTGTTTCCCCTAAAGGCAAATGAAACATTGCTCAATCCCCCGCTTGTTTTAGCATGGGGTAAATTTTCTTTTATCCACTTTATAGAATTTATATAGTCTTTGGCATAATTCCTGTCTGTTTTTTCCCCTGTCCCGATAGTTAAAATATTTGTATCAAAGATAATATCAGCAGGAGAAAATCCTAGTTTCAACAGCAGATCATAGGATCTTTTGGAAATTTCGATCTTTTTCCTGAATGTATCTGCCTGTCCCGATTCATCAAAGGCCATGACTACCAGAGCAGCACCATATTTTTTTACTATTTGAGCTTTTCTTATAAACTCCTCTTCTCCGTCCTTGAGGCTGAGTGAGTTGACAATGCCCTTAGAGGGCAGATTTTTTAGTCCTTCCTCTATTATCTCAAAATCCGAGGAGTCAATCATCATGGGAATATTTGCGGTTTTAGTGGAAGATAAAAGTAATTTTATATATTTTTCCATCTCTGTTTTAGAGTCTATCAATCCATCGTCTAGGTTGAGGTCCAGGATATGAGCTCCTTTATCGATCTGAGTTCTTGAAATTTCCAGAGCTTCATCGTATTTTTTTTCTTTTATGAGCCTTGCAAACTTTCTGGATCCTGCTACATTATTTCTCTCTCCTACGATTAAAAATCCCCCTTTATCTAAAACTTCATTTCCCGATATGTGAAACTCTAAGTTTTTTTTCTTTGGAATTCTAGGTTTTTGATTTTTTACTGCCTCTGCTATGAGCTCTATATGTTTAGGAGTTGTACCACAACACCCTCCTATGATGTTTATCCCTGAATGACTTATTAAATTCTTTAAAATTTCCGCCATCTCCTCCGGAGTCTGACTATATTCCCCTAGTTCGTTAGGTAATCCGGCATTTGGATAGATAGAGATTGGTTTATGGGTAAATTTACCTAATCTATCAATTAGAGGCAGAAGCTCAGCGGCTCCAAAGGAACAGTTCAAACCAAAGGAGAGGACAGAGTCCCTGTCTAGGGAAACAACCAATGATTCCATGGTCTGCCCGGATAAAAGCTTCCCAAATTTATCCACTGTGGCCGAGATCATAATTGGAAGATTTTTTCCCTCCTCCTCAAAGACCTCCTCTGCACCTACAACTGCTGCCTTTGCATTTAAACCATCAAATATAGTTTCAACAAGGAGGAGGTCTCCCTTCCCGTGAAGGATTCCTCTGATCTGCTTTTTATAGGCTTCCTTTAATCCATCAAAACTGATCTCCGATGAATCTATACTTATACTTTTATTTGAAGGGCCTATAGAGCCTGCTACCCATATTTTTTTTCCGGTCTTTTCAAAGTGATCTAAAACCGCTGATTTGGCTAGCTTGGTTCCTTCCAAAGACACTTCATATGCCAGCTCTTCCAGATTATAATCTCCCATAGACATCGTGTTCCCGTTAAAGGTATTGGTTTCTATGATATCTGCTCCGGCATCTATATAGCTATTATAGATCTCTTTTATAATATCAGGTCTGGTGAGGTTGAGGACTTCATTGGCGCCCTTTAATTTAGAAGTGAAATTATTGAACCTTTCCCCTCTAAAGTCTTCCTCGGTTAAGTTATAGTTTTGTATAGAGGTTCCCATAGCTCCGTCTAAAACCATTATTTTTTCTTTTAAAAGGTCTTTTATATTCATCTTATCTTCTCCCTTAACAATGCTCCTTTTTCCTAATGAATATGAGAAGCATAAATGTATTTTATTATTATATTTATAAGTCGGCTCCCCACTTCTACTATGGAGGATTTTAGCACCGTTTCCTGCAATCCCTATCATCTTACTATAGGCAATCTTATCTATTTTTTTATCATTTTTAACCAGTTTTCATAAAAAACATTCCTGTGTTTATCCCAGGAAAATAAGATCTCCTTATCGGGATCGTTATCTCTATAATAGTTTTCAGGAATATTTTTTTTATCTCTTTGATATTCTTTATCCAGCCTGTCGATTTGATATTCACCATGTCCTGAGATGTAGATATTTTTTAAATCTTTTGTAGCTGCCATATATACTCCGGCTTTTTTGTTTTCTGCGATTATCATGAGACCTGCCCCTGCAATATCTTCTTTTCTGTTGTAGGTATTTCTGGAGTGGGGGGCACGAAACTCATCTAACTGGATCAGCTTATTTTTATGGACTCTGTGGTTATAAACCCCGAAGATCTTTTCCTTTAGAGGGTGTTTTGTAATTTTATACTGGTGATATAGTGCTCCCTGACTGGCCCAGCAGATATAGATACTGGGAATATCTAAATTAAATACAGGTTTTAATTCATTCCAATATTTCACCTCTTCAAATTCTATATTTTCTATGGGAGCTCCTGTTACAATCAATCCCTGGTAGTTTTTTTCCTCTAACTTACTCAATGGAATGTAGTTTTTTTCTAAATATTCCATGGAGGTGTGTTTTGAAATATGATTGTCGGGATACAGAAATTCAATTTCTACTGTCAGATTATACCGTCCTAAAAGATTAAAAAACTGGGATTCGACCTCCCCCTTAAAGGGCATTAAATTTATAACCCCTATTTTTATTTCAGCAGCAGAAGTATCTTTATCTTTAAAGAGGATACCGCTGCCTTTAGAATCCTCTATACCTATCAAATTATTATTGCATAGAATAGACATTTTACTCTGCCTCCCTAATTCCTTCCCGAATATATTTTATATTTTCTAAGATTCTCCTGGTTACATCGACCTTATTCATTGTATATATATGGATCCCTTCTACCCCGGAAGCTATTAAATCTATTATCTGTTCTGTAGCATAGGTTATTCCTGCTTCTTCCAATGCCTTTGGATTGTCCTTGAATTTATCCAATATGGCCTGAAATTTTCTGGGGATTCTTGCGTTGCACAGCTCCCTTACTTTTTGAATCTGTTTATAATTTGTCACAGGCAATATCCCTGCAACTAGGGGTACAGTTAAGTTTAATTTCTGAGTTTTTTCCCTGAATGCATAAAAATCTTCATTGTCAAAAAATAGTTGTGATACTAAAAAATCCGTTCCAGACTCTACCTTTGTCTTCAGATGAAAAAGATCCAGCAGGTCATTATTTTCAAAGTGTACCTCAGGATAAAAAGCACCGGCTACAGAAAAAAAACTTTCTTTCTTTATATGTTTTACCAGATCACTGGCATAGCTGAAATGTGAATTATGAACCTTATCTCTGGGAATATCTCCTCGGAGAGCCAATATATTTTTTATCCCATTATTTTTTAACTGGGTTAAAGTAGAATTTATAGATTCCTCGGTAGCTCCTATACAGGTCAGGTGAGCCATGGTTTCTATCTTATTTATATTTTTTATTCTATTGGTGATCTCAACTGTTCTTCCCTGTGTGGTTCCCCCTGCTCCATATGTTACACTTATATAATCCGGCTTTAGTTCTGCCAGTTCATCGATGGTTTTATATATTTTTTCTATGGGGAATTTATTATTTGGCGGAAAGATCTCAAATGAGATTACTGTATCTTTATTTTTTAATATGTCTTTTATCTTCATAATTTCCCCCTGTTATTTAAATTTATGGAGTTGCTCCTATGTATGTTTAATTGAATAAAAGATCTGTTTATCTGGATCTTGTTATTGCATTTTCCAGGTCCCCTATGAGATCATCTATATTTTCTAATCCTATTGAAATTCTGATCATATTTGGCTTTATCCCTGCTGCTTTTAACTGTTCATCATTCAATTGACCGTGAGTTGTGCTTGCAGGATGGATAATTAAAGATTTTGCATCTGCTACATTGGCTAAATGGGAAAATATCTTCAAACTTTCTATAAATCTTTTGGCTCTGTTTTTTCCTCCATGCAGTCCAAGGGTAAATATCGATCCGACACCTTTTTTATAATATTTATCGGCTAATTGTTTTTGTTCTTTTGTTGTAAATTCCGGATGAGTGATCCAGTCTACCTCCGGGTGAGAATTCAGATATTGGGCTATTTTTTTTGAATTTTCCACATGTCTTTCTACCCTGAGGGAAAGTGTTTCGATCCCCTGTAATATTAAGAAAGCACTGAAGGGAGAAAGGGCTGCTCCTGTGTCCCGTAACAACCTTACTCTGGCTTTTACTATAAATGCCTGATCTCCTAAATCTGAATAGATCAGGTTGTTATACCCGGAATCAGGAGTATTAAAGGATTTAAATTTATCATTTTTCCAGTTAAAGTTTCCTCCGTCCACTATAACTCCTGCTATTGTAGTGCCATGGCCTCCTAAAAACTTTGTAGCTGAATGGACTACTATATTAGCCCCATGTTCAATGGGTTTTATTAGATAGGGTGTTCCAAAGGTATTATCTACAACCAGGGGCAGCCCATGTTTTTTAGCGATCTTTGATATGGCATCTAAATCGACTATCTGTCCTGTTGGATTTTCCAGTGTCTCTATGAAGATCACCTTTGTTTTAGGTGTTATGGCATTCTCCAGGGTCTTTAGGTCAGATGTTTCAAAGAACCTAGTTTTTATCCCGAAATCCTCTATTGTATTGGATAGAAAGTTATAACTTCCCCCGTAGATTCCTTTGGCTGAAACGATCTCATCCCCTGATCGGGCTATAGTCAGGAGGGCATAAGTTATAGCTGCTGATCCTGATGCTACTGCTAATCCTCCTACTCCCCCTTCTAATGCTGCGATCCTTTTTTCCAATACTTCAGTTGTAGGATTTCCTATCCTTGTATAGATATTCCCCTCTTCCTCTAGGTTAAATAATCGAGCTCCATGATCTGTATCTTTAAAAGTATAGGAAGCGGTTTGATAGATGGGGACAGCCCGGGCTCCTGTTAAGGTATCTTTTATCTGTCCTGCATGTAGTTGCAATGTCTCAAATTTAAAATTCATCTTACTCCTCCTTGTATTTTTATAATTTTAACTTTTATTTTCTGTTTTCAAATAAATTCTGTAAAATAAAAAAGCCTGCGGAGTCTCCCACAGGCTTTCTGGTTAAAGATGCTTGTGAACAGACTCGTAAGTTACTACAAAACGAGTCTGTTCTTAAATTTAAAAAATTTAAGTTACAAACTCTACCAAAGCATCATCATTAGCATATTTAATTGTCCGATTCTTGAATTAACCATCTCAATCAGCTCACTTATTTTTATTTTTTTATTTCAAATTAAAACTTTTTTGTTACTAAAGTTTTAATTTTTAAACATTCTAGCACAGTTTTTTTTTTATGTAAAATTAATTTTTTATATTTGGCTATTTTTTATTATTTCACAATATTTTTCCCTAAACTTTTTACTCTATTTTTGATAAAAATTATCCTGATTGAAGAGTTATAAAGGTGAAATAAATTAGTTTTTTTTATTCTATGAAAAACTCTTTAACTCCAATAGTGCCAATAATTTGATCTGTTAGTTTGAATATTAAGTATGAAATTTAATTTTGATTTTTAAAAATAGTTGTTGACAGAAAAAAATTAAACTGTTATTATCTTTCTTAATTACAAAACGAGGAGGAAAAAAATATGATTTTAACTAATGTCTTATCTATAAATATATTGTTATTGCTGCTGATATTATTATTGCCGTTAGGCTGCAAGCAATTGAATAGATTTAAAATGATATTGGGAAA
>CAZUGM010000042.1:9568-12808 GCA_964619915.1 uncultured Fusobacteriaceae bacterium
ATACTTTTTAAGATCCTGTTTTAGAAAAAGTAGGAAGAGTATAACTATGATGGCAGCTGATATTATTGGCTGCTTTTTTTTATAAAAAATTATAAGAGAAAATCTAAATTTTTTAGGCAGCTATAATTATAGCTGCCTTTTTCTATAACCATTAAAGATTAAAAATTAGGGAGGATTAAACTATGGAAAAGATGATAAAGATATTTGATACAACATTGAGAGACGGAGAGCAGTCCCCAGGGTGCAGTATGAATATAGGAGAAAAAATAGAGGTTGCCAGACAATTGGAAAAATTAGGGGTGGATATAATAGAGGCAGGGTTTCCGGCTTCATCCAAGGGAGATTTTAATTCCGTCAAGGCAATAGCTGAAAGCGTCACAAATGTAAGGGTAGCAGGACTTGCAAGGGCATTAAAAGGGGATATTGACACTACATGGGAAGCCATAAAAGATGCTAAATATCCAAGGATCCATACATTTATCGCCACATCTGATATCCATATGAAATATAAACTGAAAAAGACACCTGAAGAGGTCTATAAACAGGCTGTAGAGATGGTTAAATATGCAAAATCTAAGTGTGATGATATAGAATTTTCAGCAGAGGATGCTACCAGAACCAGACCGGAGTTTCTCTATAAAATAGTAGAGGGAGCTATAGAAGCAGGAGCCACAGCTATAAATATACCTGATACGGTAGGTTATACCACCCCGGATGAGTTCTATAAGATAATAAAAGGGGTCAGGGACAATGTAAAAAATATAGACAAGGTAGATATATCGGTACACTGTCACAATGATCTGGGGTTGGCAGCAGCTAATTCTCTGGCAGCAGTAAAGGCAGGAGCCACACAGGTAGAATGCACCATAAATGGGATAGGAGAGAGAGCAGGGAATGCAGCTTTGGAAGAAGTGGTTATGGCTATGGGGGTAAGAAAGGATATCTATCCGGGAGAAAATAGGATAAATACAGAGGAGATATACAAAACCAGTCAGCTTATCACAAAAATAACAGGAGTTGAGGTACAGCCCAATAAAGCCATTGTAGGAGAAAATGCCTTTGCCCATGAATCCGGAATTCATCAACATGGGATGTTGGAAAACAAAGAAACCTATGAGATCATGACCCCTGAATCCATAGGACTGAGTAAAAATAAGATGGTCCTTGGAAAACATTCAGGGAAACATGCCTTTGAAAGTCATTTGAAGGAATGCGGTTATGAACTGGGCAGGGAGAAGATGGAGGAAATCTTTATAAGATTTAAAGAGTTGGCAGACAAGAAAAAAGATGTATCCTCGGAAGACATCGAAGCTCTGATAGACGGCACAAAAGAATTAAAAAATAAGACCTACAGGTTGAACAGGTACACTGTAAATACAGGCAATACAATAACTCCTATAGTTTCAATAAACATGGATAAGGATGGAGAAAACTTAGAAAATGTAGCCATCGGAGACGGACCTGTAGATGCAGCATTTAAGGCTATCGACAAGATTGTCGATGTAGATTTCAAACTGAATAAATATGTGATAAAGGCAGTGACAGAGGGAAGTGATGCCCAGGGAGAGGTTTTTATAAGGCTGGGTAAAGACAGGAAAAATTATAACGGAAGATATACAAGTACCGACATAGTAGAAGCCAGTATCATGGCATATATGGGAGCCATAAACAATTATTTTAACGAGGAAGGGAGAAGATAGATGACTATAGTAGAAAAGATTTTAGCAAACAGGTCAAATAAAACAGAAGTAAAACCTGGAGATAATATATGGGTGGATGTGGATATCCTGATGACCCATGATGTATGCGGACCTGGGACTATGGGAATATTCAAGGAAAACTTCGGTGAAGATGCCAGGGTATGGGATAAGGAAAAGATAGTTTTAATACCGGACCACTATATATTCACCAAAGATAAATATGCCATGAGAAATATAGAATATGTAACTAAATTTGCCAGAGATCAGGAGATTAAACACTTTTATGAACCCTTTACCGATGACTACAAGGGTGTGTGTCATGTAGCCCTTGCAGAGGAAGGGCACAATAAACCGGGAGATGTGTTGTTCGGGACAGATTCCCATACATGTACCTCTGGAGCCTTTGGACAGTTTGCCTCGGGGATAGGAAATACCGATGCAGGATTTATTATGGGAACGGGAAAACTCTGGGTAAGGGTACCTGAATCGATAAAATTTCAGTTTGAGGGTAAGTTTCCCAGCTATATTATGGGAAAGGATGTGGTGTTACAGACAATTGGAGATATTGGATTTGACGGTGCCACATACAGATGTATGGAATACGGTGGAGAAGCTATCTCTGGATTAAATATGGAAGAAAGGATGACAATCTGTAATATGGCTATAGAAGCCGGAGGAAAGTGTGGAATAATAGCCGCCGATGAAGTGACTAAAAAATATCTAGAGGAGAGGGGAGTAACAGATTATGAAGTTCATAACTCAGATAAAGACGCGAGTTATCATTCTATTCATACCTATGATGCCAGTAAGATAGTTCCAGTAGTCGCAAAACCTTATTCTCCAGGCAACGTAGAGCCGGCAGATAATTTATCTCATATAGAGGTAACCAGATCGTATATCGGATCCTGTACAGGAGGGAAGACAACAGACTTTATAGCAGCAGCTAAGATATTCAGGGGAGAAAAGGTAAAGATAGAAACTTTTATAGTTCCGGCTACAAAGAACGTAGAAAGAAATTTTGAAACGATTACCATAGGAGGAGAAACACTGAGAGAGATATTTGAAAATGCCGGATGTAAGATAGGACCACCATCATGTGCAGCATGTTTAGGAGGACCAGAAGACACGTTTGGAAGAACACATGGAGATGAGGTAGTTATATCTACAACCAACAGAAACTTTCATGGAAGGATGGGATCTATGGATTCTAAGGTATATCTGGCTTCTCCTTTTACAGCAGCGGCATCAGCATTGACAGGAAAGATAACAGATCCAAGAAAATATATTACAAAAATAGAGGTGGAAATAGATGGATAAGATAAGGGGAAAGGTATACGTAGTAGGAGATAATATAGATACAGATCAAATAATTCCAGCTATTCATTTAGTGTACAGAACAGATATAGAGGAAGAGGCTAAAAATTATGGTAAATATGCAATGTCTGGGATGGATCCTAATTCCATAGAGACACCTTTTATAGAGGGAGACAGGTATAGATCAAATTATACAATAATGATTTCAGGGAAAAACTTTGGATGC
>CAZUGM010000043.1:0-2145 GCA_964619915.1 uncultured Fusobacteriaceae bacterium
TGCCATGGAATGTCGAGGATTTACAGGTGAATATCATTATAAACAAAAGATTGAATTAAAGTCATTAGACTACATATATATATTGGTAAATCTCCTTATCCTATTACTCTTTATAGTTATCAAAGTATATAGATTAAAATAACGAAGTATTCGGTTTAAATTTATATTATCCTTTTATAAGGATCATTTAGAAAAATCACTTAGGAGAATTTATGGATATAAAATTAAAAAATATAAACTTTAAATATAGAAACAGAAAAGTCCTACAGGATATCAATCTTGAGATTAAAAAGGGAGAATCAGTGGCTTTAATCGGTCCAAACGGGAGCGGAAAATCTACTTTTTTAAAATTATTAAATGGATTGGTAATCCCAAACTCCGGAGAATATCTATTCGATAATGAAATAATAGACGAAACCAATCTAAAAGATAATAAATTTTCAAAAAAATTTCATAAAAAAATAGGATTTGTATTTCAAAATTCAGAAACACAACTGTTTTGTTCCAGTGTATACGAGGAAGTAGCCTTTGGTCCAGAGCAGATGGGGTTTAGACAAAGTGAAATAAAAGAAAGAGTAGAGGACTGTTTAAACCTTATGGGAGTATATAAATTAAAGGATGAAGTTCCATATAATATTAGTGGTGGAGAAAAAAAGAGGGTTGCAATAGCTAGTATGTTGGCCATGAATCCTGATGTCATAACTCTCGATGAACCTATGAATGCCGTTGATCCAAAGTGTAAAAACTTTTTAAAGGAAACTTTGATTAAACTTAACCAATCAGGAAAAACTATCATCTGTGCAACTCATGAATTTGAATATACAAAAGGGTTATTTGATAGAGCTCTTGTTTTTTCAGAGGACCATAAAATAATACGAGATGAAAGATATGAGGATTTAATAATGGACAGAGAATTTTTAAAATTACATAATATTATTTAGGAGGAAAACAACTACTCTAGGAATTGGAGAGTACCCTGTAAGAAAGAAGATCCTTTAAATAAGTTTTGAAAAGATTTAAACGAAATTTGGAGAGTTAATTTAAAAGGAGTAAACAATGAGTGAAAAATATCTAAAGTTAGTCGGTTATTTAAAGGATTTAAAAAGAGTATTAATAGCATTTTCAGGTGGTGTAGACAGTACTTTTCTGCTAAAAGCAGCCAAAGATGCTTTAGGAGATGATGCGGTAGCTGTCACGATAAATTCACCATATATCCCAAACTGGGAAATAGAAGAAGCGAAAGAATATACAGAAAAAATGGGAATAAAACATGAGTTTATTAATGTTGGAATTATAGATGAAATAAAAAATAATCCCAGCGATAGATGTTATCTATGTAAAAAAGCTATATTTTCTAAGATCAGAGAAAAAGCTATAAATGAAGGTTTCAATTATGTAATAGATGGGACTAACCTTGATGATACAAAAGATTACAGGCCTGGAATTAAAGCCTTAAAGGAACTAAAAGTTATAAGTCCTCTACTGGAATGTAAGATCACAAAAGCTGAGATTAGAGAGATGTCAAAAGGTCTCAACCTTCCAACTTGGAACAAACCGGCATACGCATGCTTACTGACAAGAATTCCTTTTGACACAGAACTAAAGATCGATGAACTTGATAGGATTGAAAAAGCCGAGAAATATCTAATAAATAAAGGTATTCCAGCTGTAAGAGTCCGTTCTCACGAGGATCTGGCAAGAATCGAAATAGACCCAAATATGAGGGAACGACTATTTAATACGGATTTTTTAGATGAGATCTCAAGTGAGTTAAAAAAATATGGATTTAAGTATGTGACTATAGATGCAGCAGGTTATCGAATGGGAAGTTTAAATAGCCAGGGAGTGAATTAAAATGACTGAAGTGGAAATAAAAAATATATTAAGTGCAATAAAAGACGATAAATTGAGCGTTGATGACGCTTTTAATAATCTAAAAGAACTTCCATTCAAAGACCTGGGGTTTGCTATGATTGATAATCACAGAGAGATCAGGGTAGCCATCCAGATAATCGCTTTACGCAGCGCCGCTCCGCGCAGGTCCACCGGCACAACTGTCGGTGTCATGGCATCAACAGCCAGCACCTCCATGTCGCCGGGGTTCAGATTCCGACCCGCAGCCAATACCTCGCCTCCAGTCGTACG
>CAZUGM010000043.1:2155-12663 GCA_964619915.1 uncultured Fusobacteriaceae bacterium
TAAAAGAACTTCCATTCAAAGACCTGGGGTTTGCTATGATTGATAATCACAGGGAGATCAGGGTAGGTTACCCAGAGGTAATATATGGTGGTGGTAAGACTACTGAACAGATAAGGGAGATCATTAAATTTATGCTCACTAAGAAAAATAATATCTTAGCAACAAGGGTAGGAAATGAAGTGTATGAGGCTGTAAAAGATCTTCATCCTGGATTAAAGTATAACAAACTAGGAAGAACCATTACCCTTGAACTAAATCCTATGGAAAAAACAGAAAGTTATATTGCTATTATATCAGCAGGAACATCCGATATTCCTGTAGTTGAGGAAGCAAAAGAAACGGCTCTTATTCTTGGAAATAGAGTAAAAGTAATAAATGATGTAGGTGTAGCAGGAATACACAGACTTTTTTCAAAATTAGATGAGATTAAAAAAGCAAAAGTTATCATAGTCGCTGCAGGTATGGAAGGAGCTCTTGCTAGTGTTATAGGCGGACTTGTAGATAAACCCATCATTGCTATCCCGACAAGTGTGGGATATGGAGCGTCACTAAATGGAATAGCCGCACTGCTATCAATGCTTAACAGCTGTGCCAGCGGAGTAAGTGTTGTAAATATAGATAACGGATTTGGTGCTGCCTATAATGCAAGTATCATCAATAAATTGTAGTGTTCAAAATATGTGGCGGTGTCCTTAGCAGACTCACTGCCATAGTTTAATGTTGGTCAATATAAAAATATTATTTTAAATCATTAGGAGGATTTACTTATGTTTCAGAAAATAGAAATGCCTTATGCTAAAAAAACTGTCAATATTTCGATAGAAGAAAAATATCTTCAGGGAATATTAAGACCACGAACTGATGAATTTGATCCAAAAATGAGTCAAGAGGAAATTGTTATAAAAGCTTTAGAAAATCCTATTGGAGCAAAAAAATTGTCAGAACTGGCAGTTGGAAAGAAAAAAGTTGTATTTATTACCAGTGATCACACAAGACCACTTCCCAGCAGAGTTACCGTTCCATTGATATTAAAAGAAATAAGAAAAGGGAATCCAGATGCAGAGATAACTATTCTTATCGCTACAGGATTTCACAGACCTACAACCAGAGAAGAATTGATCTATAAAATGGGAGAAGAAGTAGTCAATAATGAAAAAATTTGTAACCATATCTCAACTAATGACGAAGATCAAAAATTTATGGGAACTCTCCCTTCTGGAGGAGATCTTTATCTGAATAAATTAGCTATGGAAGCTGACCTATTAATAGCTGAAGGGTTTATCGAAGCCCATTTCTTTGCTGGATTTTCAGGGGGAAGAAAAAGTATATTGCCAGGGATAGCTTCAGCTAAAACAATCATGTATAACCACTGCTCAGAATTTATAAGCAGCCCTAAATCAAGAACCGGAAATCTTAAGGATAATCCCATCCATAAAGACATGGTATATGCTGCTAAACAATCTAAATGTGCATTTATCCTAAATACTGTAATCAACAGTGAAAAAGATATAATTGGATGTTTTACAGGAGATATAAGTGAGGCACACCTTGTAGGGTGTAAGTTTGTAGAAGATCTGGCTGCTGTAGATAAAAAGGTAGCAGACATCGGAATAACAACAAATGGAGGTTATCCTCTAGATCAAAATATATATCAGACTGTGAAAGGTTTAACTGCTGCAGAAGCTACTACTAGAGAAGGTGGAGTATTGATAACACTCTCATCTTGTGTGGATGGACATGGAGGAGAAGGATTTTATAATAGTGTAGCATCAGCAAAAAATCCTGATGAAATTTTGAAAAAAGTAGCTAACGTTAAAAAAGAAGATACTCTTCCAGATCAATGGGAATTTCAAATTTTAGCAAGATTATTGTCTAAATATACAGTTATAATTGTAACTGATGAATGCGATCCTAAATTAATAAAAGATATGCATATGGAGCATGCCTCTACTTTTGAAGAAGCCTTGGAAAAAGCTAAATCAATCGTTGGTAAAGATGCAACAATTACAGTGGTTCCAGATGGTGTATCTACAATTGTAAAATAAAAATTTTAACTCATAGAAAATTCTTTTAGAATTTTCTATGAGTTTTTTTTAGGAGATACTAATTTAGTCATTTAAATGTTAATTATTGATTTTTTTATCTCCGTAGCTGATATTCAGATTATCCACCCTTGAAACTTTTTGAGGCAAAAGCTTAATATCCTTAAACTTTATTTCATATTCTTTTTCAAAATTTTTGACTATCGTTATCCTTTCTTTTGTCAATTAAAAAATATTAGGGCACCTAAATTCTATAGGTATTTTTTGTTCGGAGAAATCACTATAGTTTCCTTTTTAAGATCTTATCTTAAAAGAGGCAGATCCCATTAGAATCTGCCTCTCTAAAATTTTAGTTAAATTTCTTTGCTACTAAGTTTTTAATAAGTTCCTCACTTGGCATATAAGGCAGAGTGATATGGTCCGTTCCTGCATTATTTTTATTGTATTCCATAGATGTAGTGATGGAGTTCTTATTTCTAGCCCAAGCACGTCTGGCTACTCCTCCCATTACATCCCATGGCATAGCCTGATACAAGATGTCATCTACTCTCTTAGAACCATCTAATACCATTCCAAATCCACCGTTGATAGACTTACCGATACCTACTCCTCCACCGTTGTGAAGAGCTATAAGACTCATTCCACGAGCTGCATTTCCTGCAAAACAATGGGTAGCCATATCTGCCATTATGTTTGACCCGTCCTTGATATTAGAAGTTTCTCTGAATGGTGAATCTGTTCCTGAAACATCATGGTGATCACGTCCAAGCATGATAGGCCCAACCTCTCCATTTCTTACCATTTCATTGAATTTCAAGGCAATATTGGTTCTTCCCATGGCATCCTGATATAGGATCCTAGCCTGGGTTCCTACTACCAATCCATTTTTATCAGCATCTCTCACCCAGATATAGTTATCTCTGTCCTGATATCTTCTCTTTGGATCGATACAACCCATTGCTGCAGCATCTGTCTTTAAAAGGTCTTCTTTTTTACCGCTCAGGCAGACCCATCTAAATGGCCCGTATCCATAGTCAAATAATTCAGGTCCCAATACATCCTCTACATATGAAGGGTAGATAAACCCGCCTTTATCGTCTCTTCCATTTTTAGAGATCTCTTTTACTCCTGCATCATATACAGATTTTAAGAAGGCATTTCCATAGTCAAAGAAATAAGTTCCCCTGTCTGTAAGTTTTTTGATTACATTATAGTGACTAACCAATGTTTTATTGACTAACTCTATAAATTTCTCTTTATCCTCTGCTAATAATCTGGTTCTCTCCTCAAAAGAGATCCCCTGCGGGCAGTACCCACCGTCATAAACTGCATGACAAGAAGTCTGATCAGAGAGTAGATCGATATTTATATTGTTTTCAGCTGCATACTCCAATAAATCCACGATATTTCCATGGAATGCTATTGCAGCAGGTTTATCTGCCTTAAAATACTCCTCTACCTGATCAAATGCTTCCTTAGGAGAACGAGCTATACTGGATACCCACCCTTGGGAATGTCTCGTTTCTATCCTTGAATAGTCTACCTCTGCTATGATTCCTACACCATTTGCGATCTCAACAGCTTTACCCTGGGCTCCTGACATTCCTCCTAATCCAGAAGTTACAAATAGTTTACCCTTTAGATCTCCATCCTGAGGTACTCCTAAAAATAATCTACCTGCATTTAAGATAGTAGAATAAGTCCCGTGAACTATCCCCTGCGGGCCGATATACATCCATCCACCGGCAGTCATTTGACCGTAGTTTGCCACACCTAACGCAGCTGCTCTAATATAGTTCTCATCATCGTCAAACATCCCTACCATAAGCGCATTTGTAATTATTGTTCTAGGTGCAGAAGGATGTGATCTAAACAATCCCATTGGATGCCCTGACTGGATTACCAAAGTCTGATCCTGAGTCAATTCCTCTAAATATCTCTTGATCAACCTATACTGCATCCAGTTCTGGCATACCTGCCCTGTTTCCCCATAGGTTACCAATTCATATGGATATAAACAGATATCAAAATCCAGGTTGTTATCCATCATTACCTGGAATGCTTTCCCTTCCATACTCTTACCTTTATATTCATCGATAGGTTTTCCGGATAGTCTTCCCTCCGGTCTAAATCTATACCCGTAAATTCTTCCAGTTTCATATAATTCATCTAAAAATTCAGGAGCCAATTCTGCATGAAATTCCTCCGGTATATATCTCAGTGCATTTTTTAGGGCTAACTCTACTTCATCCTGGGATAGTGTTAGATCTCTTTTAGGAGCTCTCCTGTATTTAGAATCAAATTTAGGAGTTTCCTTTGGTATATCGGTCAATTTTATAGTCATTGCATCTCTTATGTCGTTATTTGTAAACATTATGATAATCTCCTTTTATTAGTTATAAATTTTTAATCCTTAATTTCCCTAAACTTATAGTAGTTCCCCTACTACTTCCTCTACTCTGTCTATGATCTCTTTATTAGAAATCAGTTCATAACACTTATTTATATATTTATACATCACTACATCTTCGTCAATAAATTTAACATCTTCCCTGATAAAGTTATAAGCAATTTCAGTTCCCCTTCCCAAGAAGTTCTCCTCTCTGAGATCTATTGCCTGACAAGCTCCTAAGATCTCCATTGCTATTACATTTCTTGCATTTTTCATAATATCTCTGGCCTTTCTACTTGCAATTGTTCCCATAGATACATGATCCTCTTGGTTTGCAGAAGATGGGATAGAGTCTACCGAGGCAGGATGTGCCAATACTTTATTTTCCGATACCACCGAGGCAGCACTGTATTGTACAATCATAAATCCAGAGTGCACCCCTCCATATTTTGTTAAAAATGCAGGTAGTCCATTACTTAAAGCAGGATTTACAAGCCTTTCCAGTCTTCTTTCAGAGACATTGGCTAATTCTGCCAGTGCTATCCCCATATAGTCCAGTGGCAGTGCCATAGGCTGCCCGTGGAAGTTTCCTGCTGAGATAGCTTCCTCTGTTTCAGGGAAGATCAATGGATTGTCTGTCACAGCATTTACCTCTATCTCTATTCTTTCCTTTATAAATCTTAGTGCATCCTTACTCGCTCCATGGATCTGAGGCATACATCTGAGAGCATATGCATCCTGAACCCTCAAGTCTCCCTGTTTAGTAATCATCTTACTTCCATCTATTAAGTTTAAAAGATTTTTAGCTGTATCTATCTGACCACTGTGACCTCTGATCTCGTGTACCCTAGGATCTAATGCACACTTAATCCCTGTAAGAGCCTCCATAGTCAGTGCTCCTGCAATATCAGCTATCTTAGCTAAATTTAATGCGTCATAGATAGTCAAAACTCCTACAGCTGTCATAGCCTGAGTCCCGTTGATCAATGCCAGCCCTTCTTTAGAAGTCAGGTATGGTAATGGCTCTACCCCTGCCAGTTCGAGAGCTTTAATACTCTCCATCCTTTCCCCCTTATAGAAAGCTTCTCCTAACCCAAGCATGGTCAATACCATATGAGATAACGGAGCCAAATCACCTGAAGCTCCCAGAGATCCCTTCTCAGGAACTACCGGATGTACCTCTTTATTTAAAAGTTCAACTAATTTTTCTACAGTCAATAATCTTATACCAGAATTTCCCTTTGTCAATGAGTTTACACGAAGTACCATCATCGCTCTTACAATCTCTTCTGCAAATGGTTCCCCTACTCCGCAGGCATGACTGATAATAAGGTTTCTCTGGAGATCATTTGTCTCTTCCTTTGAGATAACTACATCGGAAAATTTCCCAAACCCAGTTGTGATACCATATGACACTCTTTCTTCCGCAACAAATTTATCTACTACAGCCCGGGCTGTATTGATTCTGTCCTTTGCACCATCACCTAATTTCACCTTGAAGTTAAACCTAGCTACATTTACTATATCCTCTATGGATAATTTTTGATTATCAATTAGTATCTTCGACATTTTTTCCTCCTCATATTTCTTTGCTACTCCTTTATTACTCTATTTAGATGTGAAAGTCAACCGAATAGTACTAAAGTAATACGTTTTACCGTTAATAGGATATAAATATGTCATTAAAAATTGATTTTTAATCAAAAATAAAGTAAACTTTTGTTAGAAAGTCAGATAAAAAGATTTCGCTCCAGGCGATTAGGGGGAAGAAAAATTGGAATTTTTAAAGAAATATAAATATATAAATAAAGAGTTTTTTAGAAATTACCGAAGGGTAAAAAAAAATGTATGGAAGGGCAGGATCGACGGTGAGGATCACGATTCCCTCAGATGGCATCAGACCATTCAAGTTATCGATTTAGAGGACAACTTAGAAGATCTTAAATTTGAAAATGCAGTCTGTTTCATCGGTTTTTCCAGTGATGAAGGGGTCGAAAGAAATAAGGGGAATGTAGGAGCTGCAGAGGGTCCAAATGCCATACGTCGTGAGATGTGCAACTTCCCTAAAACCAGAGAAGATGTAACCCTCTACGATGCCGGAAATATATTCTGTATCGATGAGGATCTTGAAGGTGCCCAAAAAGCCCTCTCTACCGCAGTATCTAAGATAATAGCCCTGGGGATGTTCCCGATAGTTTTAGGAGGGGGACATGAGGTAGCTTTTGGCACCTACAATGGTCTCCTAGATGTGGTATCCAGATATCAAAAGAAACCCAAAATAGGGATAATAAACTTTGATGCACATTTTGATATGAGACCATATGAGGAACAGACCAGTTCCGGTACCATGTTTCTACAGATAGCTGATCAGTGTAAAGAAAGGGAACTGGATTTTTCCTACTTTGTACTGGGGATTCAAAAATACGGGAATACAAGATCCCTCTTCAAAACAGCCGATAAATTGGGAGTTAAATATATCTTGGCCAGAGATATCAATGACTATAAGGAATTGGAAGTAAAAAATAAATTAAATATGTTTATAGAGGAAAATGATCATATCTATGTAAGTGTGTGTACAGATGTCTTTTCATCTGCCTATGCTCCTGGTGTAAGCGCTCCTCAGCCCTTTGGTATCCACCCAAAATCCGGAAGGGAACTCATAAGACATATTGCAGGTACCGGAAAAACCGTAACCTTTGATATAGCCGAGGTATCTCCAAGATATGATTCTGGAAATATCACCTCTAAACTGGCAGCTATTTTGATCTTTGAGATAACAGATAATTTGGGAAGATTTTCATTGAAGATGGAAGAAAAATAAAAAAGTGATACCCAGCCATTTAAATGGCTGGGTATCACTTTTTTTTTGCAAACAATCTATCGCAGGATAAAATCTACATCCTCCTCTTCTTTCCCTACTATCTTTATTAGGAGTTTATCCGGAACTCCTATGATGGTCTGTCCCGATCTCTCGATCCACCCCTGCTTGACACACAATTTCCTGGGTGAATATGAGGAGGTTACCCTTATCTTATTATCTTTTAACTTTATCCCTACTCCTCCAATATCTGTATCGATATAAATTTCCTTCTCTGCTTTTTGGAGTTTATAGGTATACTTTAATTGGTTATTTACATATATTTCTGCTCTCTCTGCCTTAGTTTCCTTTATTTTATGGATATTCATACCTAAAGTTAAAAAAATCCCTATGATCAACCCATAGATTATTAGGTCTCCCCTTTTAAAATACATCTCTATTCTCCTATTTTTTCCCCCATATAAACTTTAGTTTCATAGCCATTTTTTGTATTTTTTAAAATATCAGCATCTATTCTAACCTTACCTTTTTCAAACAATAACATTACCGAAGATCCTCCAAAGGTAAAGTATCCCTTTTCCTCTCCTTTTTTAACATGGGTATCAGGAGTATAGGTCTGCTCGATCCCTCCTACCATGGTAGCTCCTATCTCCGAGATCAAAATATCCCCATATTCACTAGTTTCCAAAGTAGTTAATTCCCTCTTATTTTCACAGAATACCCCAAAATTATCTTTTATTGCATAGGGTGAGACAGAATAATAATATCCATCTATCTTATTTCTGCTGCCGATTTTCCCATCAGCAGGAAAATGATATCTATGGTAATCTGCAGGGGCTAACCTTACAACAACCATACTTCCACCTCTGTATTTTTCCAATAATTCTTTATTGTTCAGGTATTTTTCTAAGCTAAATTCAGTTCCTTTTACAAAAAATTTATCCCAATCATTGATCTCTTGAAATCCTATTACCTTCCCGTCAGCAGGAGATACCAAGCCATCATCTATCTTTCTTGCATTGGGTTTTAACTTTCTGTAGAAAAAATCATTGAATGAAACAAATTCCCCCACTTTTTTTTGAGATTCATTCATATCTATATGGTTATCCCTTACAAAGTCCCCTATCTTATTGATTGAATTTTTTTTATCCATCAGTTTCCCGTAAAAAGAAGACAGGCACTTTCTCTTTACCAACAGCTCCAAGGGTAATTTTCCAAATGGATTATGGTATAAAAATTTTAAAAAACTCTCTCCCGGAACATTTTCTACCAATATCATATTTGTTTTTCTATCTATATATTCAATCTTATCTAACTTCATATTTTATCTCTCCTCTAAACTCTTAGATTTTAATGGTTATACTAGTATAGTATATCATATAATATATGTATTTAAAAAATCTGCTCTTCTTATGATAGTTTTTAAACTTTAACGATGTCTGTATACCTTGTAATTATTTTGATCCTTTAAGTAATTTTTTTTTAGAGTTTAAACATATCCATACTCCCTCTGGTCGTCATCATCTCAGAAAGTTTTAATGCAGTAATTTTAATATGATAGATTTACTTGACAACATTAAATTTATAATGAAGTATACATTATAACAGACTGTGTTATACACCTTAAAAAATATGGGTAACAATTAATAAAAAATTAAATATTTTCAGAATGAAGGTGGTAAAATTTATGGCATATGAATATAAAATATTAAATAGTAGTTCTAAAAATTATATTAAAGAATTAAATGAATGTGCAAAAAAAGGATGGAAAATCTCTGTAGTTGAACAAGAGATCAACTATGACTCGCACCTAAAACAAATAATAGAAAAACATTTTACCTTATTAAAAAGAGAACTAAAGTAAAAGGGAGATAGAACAGAGAATTGAAGTCCTTTAGTTATATTAGATGTAAAAAAATTTAAAAAGGTTATACCTCCCTTTCTAATAGTATATACTAATTAAGAAGTCAATATATTTTGAAGGGGGAAAAAGATGAGGGAGAAAAAAATACTCTGGATAATAATCTTCAATTTAATAATTATATTTTCCGAGATCTTATTTGGAATAATCTCCAATTCATTTGCACTGATAGCAGATGCACTGCATAATGCCGGAGATGTTATTGCCATAGTCATCACCTATATTGCATTAAAGTTAGGCACAAAAAAAACCACATTCAGATATACCTTTGGATTTTTACGATCTGAGATGATGGCAGCCTTTGTAAATACCCTGTTTTTATCCATAACGATGGTCTATATGGTCTATCAGGCAATTTCCAGGTTTTTTAACCCGGAAATCATAGAGCCTCTCTATATGATAGCTGTTGGAACCATTGCAGTGTTTGCAAACAGTATCAGTGCTTACCTTCTAAACACCATGAATATCTCCACCCATACACACCATCAACACGATCATCATCACCAGCATGGAGGAGACGCAAATATCAAGTCAGCTTATCTACACATGCTCAGTGATGCTCTCATCTCGGTAGGAGTAGTAACAGCCGGTATTTTTATTTATTTTTTTAAGATCTACTATATTGACTCTATTTTAACTATTATTTTTTCATTCTATATCCTGCGTCATTCCTATCCGTTATTAAAGGAAAGTTTTTTATCCCTCATGGATACGAATATTACAGATATCTCCCCCGATGAACTGGATAAAATTATCAAGATCGATGATAATATCATTGAATACCATGATTTACATATCTATAAACCCAGCTCAAGGTATAATTTTATCTCATTTCATATAGTTTTAAGAAATAATAATTTAATTTTAAAGGAAATAGAGGAGATCACTGGTAAGATTAAGCACAACTTAAAAAAATATAAATTTAATCATATCCTGATCCAGGTAGATACAGAGACTCACATAAAAAATAAAATTAATTGTGAATTAAAGGAGTAACTTTATTTTACCCCCTTAGCCCCTGTTGGGGCTTTTTTTATGAAAAAGTTATTTAAACTACAAAAATGTGGTATTAAAGTAGAGGAAATACTTTTTTATTAAAAAAATTTGAATAAAATTATATTTACATAATCATTTTTTTACTATTCATTCCTTAAAAACAAGACTTTCGTAATAATAAATTGCACTTAACTTAAAAACATGATAAAATCATTTAAGTTTTTTTAATCATTATTTATTTTTTAAGATGTAGGAATTAAATAAAGTATTAAACTTTGTGGTCAAGGGCAGTGGATAAAAAATTTTAAAAAATATAAAAAAATTAAAAAATTAAATTTA
>CAZUGM010000044.1:0-12159 GCA_964619915.1 uncultured Fusobacteriaceae bacterium
AGTATTTTTCATTTACTATCTTTCCGTTCCTATCTAATATTTGGAACACTTTTCCTTCTAAAGGATTGTGGTTTTCAAAAATCATAACTCCCCCTTGGTATCATTTCATTAATTTTTTTATACTGTCTATGGCATTATAAGAGCTCCTGACAAATACCCCGCTCTCAACAACTGGTATCCCAATTTCTAAAGCCAGTTTCTTATACAGAACAAATTTTTCATCTGTTATATACTCAGAAACTTTTATATGCTTCTCAGTGGGGCGTAAATACTGTCCTATTGTTAGTATGTCGCAATTTATATCCTTTAAGTCCTCTATAGATTCTGCTAATTCTTCTATGGATTCTCCAAATCCTAACATTATTCCACTTTTAGTGATTATGTTTTTATCCCTTTCTTTAACATAATTAAGTAATTCTATTGAAGTTTCATAACTTCCTATGGGTTTTATCTTTTTATGCAGGTTTTCTACTGTTTCGATGTTGTGATTTATTACCTCTGGTTTGGCATCTATAACTATATCTATCAATTCTTTTCTTCCATTAAAATCAGGAATTAAAACCTCTATAGCAGCATCTGATACCTTTCTTATTTCTTCTATAGTTCTCTTAAAATGTGTTGCTCCTTCATCTTCTAAATCGTCTCTGGTTACAGAAGTTATTACAACGTGTTTCAGTCCTATTTTTTTGACTACTTCTGCTATTTTTACAGGTTCATTTAAATTTAGGTTTTCTCCCCTTATATTTTTATCTACAGAACAAAATCTGCAGGCTCTGGTGCATTTATTCCCTAAAATCATAAATGTTGCTGTTTTTTTTCTAAAGCACTCCCATTTATTGGGGCAGTTGGCGGCTTCACAGACAGAATTTAATAAATTTTTCTTTAAAAGTTTTTCTATCTCATTATCCTTATAAAATTTCTTACTGATCCATTCAGGTTTATCCATTTTTTCCCTCCTACCCAGATATTTATTTTTCTTTGTTACTTTCTCGATCTACGAATACTTAATTTATTTCTATTTAGAAAAAAATTAAAATGTAGAAAATAGCAACCAATGCCTCAGAGAAAATATAAATAATTAAAAAATTTATATTTTAAAGTCGCCTGTTTTCTATATTTTTCTTCATATTTCGCTTACAAAATTTTTAAAATGTCATTTTAGGATCTACTTTTGTAAGACCCTATTTCCTTAAGGATAGAAAACTTTGTTAAAGTTCTCTGTAAATTTTTCTTTTAGAATACTCATTTCTATTTCTATATTTAATTTTTTAATTGAAGTTACACCGGCATCCTTTATTCCGCATGGGATTATTGAATCGAATAGACTCAGATCAATATCATTGTTTAGGGCAATTCCGTGGGTTGTTATCCATTTTTTTACATGGATACCCATGGCACAAATTTTTTCTTCCCCTACCCAGACCCCTGTGTATCTATCCTTTCTGCCGCTTTCAATGTTTAACTCTTTTAAAGTGTTGATTACTACCTCTTCTAAGTTTCGCAGGTATCTGTGTAGATCCTTTCCAAATTTTTCCAGATTTAAAATAGGGTAGCAGATCAACTGTCCAGGTCCGTGAAGAGTTGTTCTTCCTCCTCTGTCCACTTTTATACATTTTATTCCTTTTTCATCTAATTTTTCTTCTGAAAATAAAACTTCTCCCTTTTCTGAGGAGTGTGCTGTGGTAATCACTGGACCTACTTCTAAAAATATTAAAACTCCGTCTATTTTCTTATTGCTTAACACATATTCACAAATTTCTTTTTGTTTTTCTCGTCCTTTTTCATAGGTAGTCAACCCTAAATCATGTACCTCCACCACAGTCACCCCTCATATTTGCAGCTTTTTCAGATCTAGCAAGTATTTATAATAAAATATATTATTATCTTATTTATAGTTAGCTAGGAATTTCCTTTAATCCCAGCAATTTATTTTACTTAAACCTATTCTGGCGTAATCTAAAAACAATTATCTTCTACGACTAAAGGTAAGTTAAAAAATTTGATAAAAAGGATCATTTCTATATTTTAGAGGACATTTTTAAAAAGCTGGTATTATATATCATACAGATTTCTTACATGGATCTATTTTTTTACTCAACTAAACATAGGTTTATCCTATTCGATTATTTGGGTATTGTTGGTGTAGGAAAAATAATTTACTCTGGAGGTTACAGATATGTTTCAAAAACAAGCAGTTATGAGAAAGGTTTTAATTTCTCTTACCCCACTTTTAATTTTTTCAATATTTTTATATGGTTTTAAAAGTATAGGAATTATTATTGTTACTTTTATTTTAGGTATATTCACCGAATGGTTGTTTGTCCGGAAAACAAAGAAAAAAATAAGTGAAGCTGTTCTTGTCACCTGTACCCTCTATGCCCTGTCCATGCCCCCTGCAGTTCCATTGTGGATCGCAGGAATCGGGATTATATTTGGAATCTCTTTTGGAAAGATGGTTTATGGCGGTTTCGGAAGGAATATTTTTAATCCGGCCATTGCAGGGAGGTTGTTTATCTATATCTCTTTTCCAAACACAGTGAACCAGTGGGTAAATCCCAGAGGTGTGGATGCTTTTGCAGGGGCAACCCCCCTTGAACTCCTGAAAAATGGTGAAGTGCCTTCTCTTTTAAATTTATTTACCGGTATGAAGAGCGGATCTATGGGGGAGGGGTCTATTATCCTCATTTTAATAGCTTTTATCTATTTACTCTATACCAAAACTGCAAGCTACAGATCATCTGTTTCCACTATAATTGGATTTTTAATTATGCAGTCTATCCTTTATTTTATGGATTTAGGAGGAGCCAGCCCTATCTATAGTTTATTCTCTGGAAGTATCCTGTTTCTGGCTGTATTTATGGTTACCGACCCTGTGTCTTCACCTAAAAAAAATAATTCATTAATTTTATACGGTCTCCTCATTGGAGTATGCACATCGTTAATTCGAACTTACTCCCTTTTCCTTGAGGGAACCAGCTTTGCCATTTTACTAGGAAATATGTTTGCTCCGTTGTTTGATGAAACTATTGGAAAATTGAAGTTGAAATTAAAAGGGGGGAAATAGATGGAAAAAAATTCAATGACCTATACTGCTGTTTTTTCATTTGTCATTACTTTCATACTGGTATTTTTTCTGACTTTGACCTATCTCGTTACCAAAAACAGGGTCTCTGAATATAAGAAAAATTATGAAATTTCCTCTATCTTAAAAGCTGTCGGTGTAAAACCTGAAGATCAGAAGGTTCAGGAACAATTTAGATCGATCTTTAATATGGAACTTCCTGCCGATGAAACTATGACAGCAGAAATAGATGGAAAAAATATCCTGGTCAGCAGATTTTCCGGGAAGGCTCTCTGGGGTACGGTGAATGGGGTTATCGCCATGGAAAAAGATTTAAAAACTATAAAAGGGATAGATATTATCTCCCATAATGAAACTCCCGGTTTGGGAGGGCGTATTGAGGAGGAGTGGTTTTTAAAACAATTTAAAGATGAAACTATTGTTGAAAATATGATTACAGTGGTACAGGGGAGTGGAGACGGGAATTATAATTCTACCGATGGAATCGTAGATGGGATTGTTGGAGCTACCAGAACCAGCCATTCTATAGAAGTTATGATAAATCAAAAGATAAAAAGTCTGAGAGAGGAGGCAGGGAATGAATAAATATAAAGGCATCTTCAAAGAAAATTTATGGGATAATAATCCTGTTTTTGTTCAAATCCTGGGGATTTGCTCGACACTGGCAGTTACCAATAGTTTAACAAATACATTTATAATGACTATCTCTGTGGTGTTTGTAGCCGGATTGACCAATTTTACTGTGTCCGGCATAAAGCACCTCATCCCCGGTAAGGTCCGTATGATCATACAGACCCTCATAATTTCTTTCTTTGTTATTATAGTGGACTTACTGTTAAGAGCCTACTTACCGGACATCAGCAAATCTCTGGGTCCATATGTGGGTTTGATCATTACCAACTGTATTATCATGGGAAGAGCCGAAGCTTTTGCCCAGTCAAATAAGCCACTGATCTCTCTTTGGGATGGGATTACAACAGGGATAGGATATATGTGGGTTTTGATGGCTATAGCTTTTATCAGGGAATTACTTGGTTTTGGCTCACTGTTTGGGATTCAGATAATGCCCCAAGGATTTCAGACATGGACAATAATGATTATGGCTCCAAGTGCATTCTTTATATTGGGGGCCGTTATTTGGGTAATCAATAACATCAAACTTTCAAAGGAAAGTTCAAAATAGGAGGTTTTATATGGCACCGGATATTAATCCATTAGTTTTGTTATTCGCTTCAATATTTACCAGCAATATTTTATTGGCCAACTTCCTGGGGATGTGCAGCTTTATATCCATATCTAAAGATATGGATTCTGCCAACGGTCTTGGGATCTCTGTCACAGCAGTTCTGACTATTACAACTGCTATAAACTGGGTTGTATATAGATTTATACTGATACCCTTTGATCTTTTATATCTCAGATTTATTGTTTTCATCATTATTATAGCTGCTACTGTCCAGGTTTTGGAGATGGTTATCGATCGTTTTTCTCCTGCCCTCTATATGGCTCTGGGTATCTTCTTACCCTTAATAACTGTTAACTGTGCTATTTTAGGAGTTGCATTATTTATGGAGATCAGAGGTTATTCATTTATACAGAGTCTTGTTTTTGCCCTTGGTTCCGGTTTGGGGTGGTGGCTGGCCATAGTTTCCCTGGCAGCTATACAAAAAAAAGTTTTAAAATCTCCTGTTCCTGAGGGTTTAAAGGGAGCGGGAATAACACTGATAACAATTGGTTTTATGGCCATGGCATTTATAGGTTTTTCCGGTATGCTTATAGTTCAGTAAAGGGGGAGTGGTTATGGAATTTTTTATTGCACCAATTATCGTTGCACTTCTTGCCGGCTTATTAGCTCTGGTTATCTCCATCCTGGACAAATATCTCAACAACTATGGAGATGTAGAAATTAATATTAATAGAGGTAAAAAAGTGATGAATATAAAAGGAGGAGACAAACTCCTGACAACTCTAGCTTCAGAAGGAGTCTTCATTCCCTCTGCCTGCGGGGGAAGGGGAACTTGCGGATCCTGTAAATGTGAGATTTCCACAGATATAGGTCCCGTACTTCCCACTGAAAAACCCTATCTAACCGAGGAAGAGATCGATAAAAATACCAGGTTAGCCTGCCAGATCAAGGTCAAGAAAGATTTGGATATGTATATTCCGGAAGAACTGTTCAATGCAAAGGAGTTCTCCGGTGTCGTTGAGGAGATCAACGATTTGACCTATGACATCAAAGAAGTTATTGTATCCATAGGAGATGAATCCATAGATTTTGTTTCCGGGAGATATATTCAATTGGTTGTTCCTCCATATGGAAAGATAAAGGAATATACCCAGAGAGCCTATTCTATTTCTTCTAAACCCTCGGAAAAAAATAAGATTGCCATGTTAATCCGGCTGATTCCAGACGGGATAGCCACCACATGGGTTCATAATTATATGAAGGTAGGAGATGAATTAAAATTAATAGGACCCTTTGGTAAATTTGAAAAATCGGATTGCAACTCTACCATGGTCTGTGTTGCCGGGGGATCCGGGATGGCCCCCTTTAAATCTATGTTCCATGACATGCTGGAAAAAGGTGAGATTGACAGGGAGGTCTGGTATTTTTTTGGAGCCAGGACTACAAAAGATCTGTTTTTAGTCAAAGAATTTCAGGAGATGGAAAAAAAATGGCCTAACTTTCACTTTATTCCTGCACTGTCAAATTCCTCACCTGATGAGGATTGGGACGGTGAAAAAGGTTTAATCACTGATGTTCTGGATAAATATTTAAAAACTAAAATCGATCCTTCTAAACACAGGGAAGGATTTCTCTGCGGAAGTCCGGGGATGATAGGAGCCTGTAACAATATCCTCAATCACAATGGTGTAAGAGATATCTTTTATGACAATTTTGCATAAAAAAATAAGGGAGGCATCCCTTATTTTTTTAGTGAATTTATAATTTATTTTGAAACTTTTATAGTTTTTCTAAAGACATATGAGTCCAATGGGGTATTCTTAATAGTATTTTTATTTTTCTCAGAATTATTCTGAGAACTGGCACAACTAATATTTTTCCCCAAGGATTGTTTTTTTGCATCTCCTAAACTAACCATAAAAACAGACATTAACAATACAGATATTATTATTATTTTTTTCATTTTCCTTCTCCTAACTAATTTATATTTTTAAAGCATATAAAAATACCATAACTATAAATATATGTCAATAAAAAACTAAAATTAATTTCATCATAAAATATTGTCATTTTGTAAACAAAAAAAGAGGTCTAAACCTCTTTTTAATAGTCCTCTTCATAATAGTCTTCTTCATTTTCGTCAGACTCCATTTCATAGGGGTCTTCTAGATCATCCAGTCCGTATTTATCAAGGATTTCCTGTTTCATCTCCTCTGTTATAAACCATTGGGGTGTATAAATCTCCTCACTAACATTACAAAGATCCATATAATCTTCAAAATCCTTTGGTGTCATAATCTCTTCTAATTCATCTAAATCCATAAGCTTTTTTCCTCCTGTAAGTTTATTAAGAAGTTTTTCCTCTAGCCATCTTCGAAATATCAGGTTGCTTCAGGAAATTTCTTCCTTTGGTTGCCACTATAATACTATATTTTTTCAAGAAAAAAAAGGGTACTGAATTTTTTTTTTAGGTAAAAAAAAGGAAGAGAAAAATATTTATATATATTAAAAACTAACTGGCTGTTTATTTTATAAAATTAGGAGGTAGAAGACATGAATGAGATAAAAAGTTCCAATTACTATGTTGATAAAAATCCCCGGGATAATGGAGACCATGAGGTTCACAGAGAAGACTGCAAAAGACTGCCTAGTCCGGCAAAGAGGGAATACCTTGGAAATTTTGATTGTTGTGAAGATGCAGTGGAAAAAGCTAAACAAATATTTTCCCAATCCAACGGTTGCTTCTACTGCTCAAAGGAATGTCATACCAATGAAGATTAGAAGTTGTTTCTGGATACTCCAAACAAAATAAAAGAAGGCGGCTGAAGTGGAAGATTTACTTATAAGCCGCCTTTTTTTATAAAATATAATTTTTTCCTGATTAAGTTATTGATTATTAGATCTTTCTGCTGTCGTAAGCCCAGTGAAGGAGTGCCTGTCTCTGTTTGATTCTGCAGTTGAGATCCATGGGAGCACAGTTTTTTTTTACTGCTCCCAGATGTCTTTTCATGGCCTTCCACCTCTTGATCTGTCTTCTGTCCTCCTCAGGCATCCTTCTGCCGTAGTAGTATCGGCAATACCACTGAAACCACCCTCTGGGATCCATGGGATTTATCCATCCCTTCTCCTCCCACTTCTTTAAAGAGAGTGAAGCATCTATCTTAAAATAGTTTAGTTGTGGGTCTTTTATCTCAGGGGAAAGCTTGGCATCTTTATACCAGGAGGAGGGAAATTCCTCCCTGCAGTCGGTCATATATTTTCCTCCGAAAACTCCCAATTCCAGCATCTTCCTGGGTGTGAGTTCCGGCTGAAATTCAGGATCAAAATTTTTTCCTATAGGTTCAGTCAGATAATAATAACCGCTCTGCATCTTGTCGTTGAATTGAATTTTTTTCTTCATAACCTCAACTCCTCAGCTGTCTTTTATCTACTTCTATGTAAATTAATTTCAAATTGTTTTATAAATTTCCTCTTTTTTCATATATTGTTTTTTACAAACCTCTATTATTTTTATTTCTTTTTTTTCTTGCTGGATTATTTCAACTAAATGCTTCTTATGTAGTGAATTGTTACCTCTTTCACCCATGTATTTAACAAAATCATCTTCAGGCATAGGTTTTGCAAAATAGAATCCCTGCCCATAATCGATTCCCTCTTTTTTTAGGAACTCTCTCTCATAATCATCTTCTATTCCCTCTGCCACCGAGGTGTATCCCATATCCTTGCTGAGCTTTACCAGGGTACTGTATATATTTTTCCCCTTTTCGGAGTTTTCTTTGATTATCTGCAGTAAGCTTTTGTCAAATTTTAAAGTATCTATGGTCAGCTGCCCTAATCCCCTCAAGGATGCATGTCCTGCAGTAAAATCATCCAATGCTATAGATGTTCCCAGATCTTCCTTTAGAAATTTAAGATCCTCAAGCATCTTGGTAAGTTTGTTTATAAATATATTTTCCGTTACCTCTACCTCTATATTTTCTCCCGGAAGATCATATTTCTTCAACAGATGCTTTATTTGCTCATATACTTCCACTTCCTCAAAGGTCTTTACCGATATATTGAAGGATGCCTTGAAATTTTTGGGGACACGGCCTTCTTCGATCCATTTTTTTAATTTTTTTATTGTGGATTCTGCAATCAGAAAGTCCAGCTTGGGTATCAGACCTGTGTTTTCCGCTATAGGAATGAATACCCCTGGAGATATAATACCTCTCTCAGGGTGGATCCAACGAGCCAGGGCTTCTATTCCCATTACTTCATTGGTCTTCAGATCAACCTTTGGCTGGAAATGCGGTATGATCTTTTCTGTATATATGGCTTTTTTTAATTCCTTTTGGAGGTTTTTCTCCTCCTCATATTGTTTTATTAATTGATCGGTAGCTACTACAATAGCTCCACCTTCTTTTTCCTTGGCTGTATACATTGCGATATCTGCTCTATGCATAAAATCTTTTTGAGCCTCTATCTTTCCATCTAGTGTACATATACCTATACTGACACTTATTTCAAATGTAGTATTTATTATATTTATAGGCTTTTTTAATTCTTCCATAGCCTTTTCTGCAAGACTTATTCCCGATTTTAAGGATATATCTTTGAGGAATACAAAAAACTCATCTCCTGCCAGCCTGTATACTTTATTCTCTTTAAATACCTTTTGTAGTTTCTGTACAACCTCTTTAAGGATCATATCTCCTGCATGGTGACCGAAATTATCATTTATCAGCTTGAAGTCGTTGAGGTCTATATACATGCCTAATCCTCTGTTTTTTGAAAAATTTATTTTATCCATTTCTTTTTCAAAACTGGTTCTATTTAATGCAGTGGTTAGGTGATCGTAGTAGGCTAAGTTGTGCAGACTTTTGTGTAAAATATACTTACTTCCGATAATCATGGCAGTTATAATCACAACTATCAGTACTGTCATGGATAAAATAAGATTTTTTCTCTTTTTTTCCTCCATCTTTTTTGCAATGTTAACCGTTAATAACTCCTGAAAGAAATCTTGTTTTATCTCTTTCCGGTCGATGAAACCATCAGTTGCTTTATTTATTATATTTAACAGGGTGTCATTCCCATTTTGTACAGCAAAACAGATGGGCATTTTCTCTAAAGTTTTTAGTTTTTCCAGGGAAAGGTCAAACCTTGTTTGATGGTAATAGTTAAGTATATCGTTATCTATTACACAGCTATCGATGATCCCATCTTTCAGGGCATCTATCATCTCCCCAAATTTTTCAAATCTTATTATTTTATTGGATTCAGAAAAATGTTTAAGGGCAACCTTTTCAGAGATGTCATCCTGGACAACTCCGATCTTCATATCAGGTATATTTTTTTCATCTATTACCTTTTTTCCATTGGATACAACTATCATATCGGTATACTCCAAGGGCTGGGAAAAATTATGGGTCCTGCCCCTTTCCGGGGTGAAATACATAATTGTCATGTCTCCACTGCCTTTTTTAAATCTTTCATACATTGAATTCCAAGATTCTTCAGGGGAGTGGTTCATAACTTCAATGGGTTTGTCCAAGAGTACACTTAGCTCATTGTATATTCTGTAGAAGAGACCATCATAATTTTTTTTATTTTTATCATAGTAAAATACAGGATAGAACTCGCTGTCTGCCAGTATTCCGATCTTCTTCTTTCCCTCCAGATAGTCTTTTTCATCTTTGGTTAAGGTTTTATAAAATGCCGCCTTCTTCCTCTTGTTTTTTTCATTGTCCAGTATTTCAAGAAGCTGGTCTTTATGGCTGTATTTCAGTGCCTTATCTATGACTTTCTTGAGCATTACCTTACTTTTTGGCAGGCCTATTCCTATAGGAGCCACATCAGTTAATTCCAGTACATCTAACCCCTGGTAGACCATACTTCCTGTATCACTTAATATATAATCACATTTTGAATTAAGGAATGAATCAACCTCTCTTATTTTTAAATTGAGGTTGTTTTTATTTTTAAATTTTTTCACATATTCAATGTAGGAAGATTCAGCCAGGACACTAATTTCTTTTCCGGATAAATCCCTCCATTCATCCAAAGAAGTATCCTTATTAGTTGAAATAACGTAGAGTTTTTCATCATAGATGGGGATAGAAAGGTTGAAATTTTCCTTTCTTTTTTCAAAGAGTGTAAAATCAAGGAGAAGATCGATCTCCTCTTTTTTAAGGTTTTGGTACAGATTTTTCCATTCATCTTTTACAATTTCTACATCCATATGAAAAAATTCCTCTAATAACAATTCATACTTATGTGCAGGACTGTCCTCTGGATTTGTAGTATCAACATATAAACTGTCTATATTTGCTCCTATTTTTAGCTTTTTTTCCTGTAGTTTTTCTATATAAATTATCTCCTCTTTCGAGTAAATTTTGGATGATTTATAGTCATGGGCATAGGCACTAACTCCTATTAAAAATAGGGTCATATGTAATAAAAATATTGTGATTTTCTTCAATTTTATCTCCTTTTTTTTAAAATTATAATTATTTCAGTAAACCTGTTAATTATAACATAAATTTCATTTTTGTGAAAATAGGTGAACAATCGTCTTCAAAATTAAAAATCATATGAAAAGGCTTAGAATGCTGATTTTGGGCTCCTATTTATACCTATCAATACTCGAATCTTAATACTATGGTTGCATAATATAGAAGCAACATAATAAGACCCCATTCATTTGCCCCTGAAGGGCTGTTGAGAGGGGTGCCCTTATGATTTTACCTTTGTTTTCTTAGAATCCAAATGAGAGCTTCACTCTATATCAATAAAATCAAGGGTAGAGAGGAGGAAGGCCGATAAAAAGGCGAAATACCCCACAAGAGGTGCAATGAGTCCTCTAGAGGGTTTATAAAACCTCTTGGAGGGTGTTTTTTTAGTGGAAATCTCTAAAATATAGCATCAGTCAAACTCATTTCATATATTATAATAAGAATTGGATAAACTTAAAATTTAATTAAGAATAAATTGTTTTTATTCAGATACTATAGTATAAAGGAGATATAACTAAAATAGGAGATTTTATAAAATGACCGTAGAAATAGCAGAGTTAAGATATGTTTTTATGAACTTTTAATAAATCATTTAATACCTAAAAAAATAGGAGGAGAAAAAATGAGATTTGAAGTTGAGTTGATGCTAGATAGCACTTCTATTAACAAAGATTATAGAAGAAACATCGTTAGTGTTATAAAACAATGTTTATCGGAAGAAGATTTTGATGAAATATACAAAGAGAGAAAATTAAGATCATTTACATTTTCACCATTTTTACAGACGGATAGTTTTTCTAAAGATAAAATTATTCTTAAAGATAAAAAGATAAAATTATTTTTTAGTACAGATAGTATGACCGATGGCTGGATTTTAATAAATTCGTTTAGAGGGAAAAAAAATAAGGAACTTAATTTTGGAAAGAGTAAGGTTACTATTGAAAAGGTTGGAACCTTAGTTGAAAAAGAAATTGAAGATGAGATTATTTTATTCAAAACAATGTCACCTATATGTATTCGCGAGCAATTAGATCAAACAAAATCATGGTATCACGACCTGGATGAAAAAGGAATTAAGATACTAAAGAAAAATATTGCACATCAATTAAAATATGAATTTTCCAAATCACTGTTAGAAGAGGTAAAGATAAAACCGTTTAAAATTAAGAGAACAATTATAACCAATTATGATATTCAATATCCTGTAACATTGGGAACACTGATAATTAGTGGTGATAAAAGAATTCTTAAAAAATTATATATGAGCGGGCTTGGGAGTAAGACTAGTCTTGGTCTTGGGATGTTAGAAATAGTTCAATAAATAAAAAATGGAGGTGAGAGGATGAAAGAAAGTATTGAAGATGAAAAATATGATACGAAAATAGAATTAGGAG
>CAZUGM010000045.1:0-2278 GCA_964619915.1 uncultured Fusobacteriaceae bacterium
ATTATTATGGCTCGAAGTGATAGAGCTGAAACTATTATAAAACCAATTTTAGATGCTATGCAGACCATGCCTAGTTTTGTTTACTTAATTCCAGCTATCATGCTTTTTGGATTAGGAAAGGTTCCGGCAGTATTTGCTACAACGATTTATGCTATTCCACCAGTTATAAGATTAACTAATCTTGGTATTCGTCAGGTTCCTAAAGAGTCAGTGGAAGTGGCAGATTCTTTTGGTTCTTCGTATAGGCAAAAATTAACAAAAGTATTGCTTCCACAAGCAGTTCCAGCTATTGCAACAGGAATAAATCAAACTACTATGATGGCTCTTGGAATGATAGTTACAGCATCGATGATTGGGGCTAAAGGGTTGGGGATGGAAGTTTTGATTGCAATCAATAGAATTGATATAGCCAAAGGCTTTGAAGCAGGGCTGAGTATAGTATTTCTTGCTATTATAATTGATAGATTATCTCAAGGAATAGCCAAAACTTCTAAAGTAAGCGAGTAGAATTAATTTATATGTAAAAGAGGTGGGGGTATTATGGCTGTGAAAGTAAAAGTTAAAAATCTAACTAAAGTTTTTGGTAAAAAACCAAAACATGTTTTAGAAAAATTAAAAAATGGAGCGACAAAAGGAGAAATACTAAAAGAAACAGGTTATACAGTTGGTGTTAATAAAGCGTGCTTTGAAGTGAAGGAAGGCGAAATTTTTGCTATTATGGGTTTATCGGGAAGTGGGAAATCCACATTAATTAGGTGTCTTAACTTATTAAATACACCTACTGAGGGGAAAATATATGTGGATGGAGAAAATATATTAGAATTTGATAAAGAAAAATTGAGAGAGTTCAGACAAAATAAAATTGCTATGGTGTTTCAACATTTCGGCCTTTTTAATTATAGAAAAGTTATAGAAAATGTAGAATACGGATTAGAAATCAGTAAGATGGATAAAAGAAAAAGGCGTGAAGCTGCAAAAAAAGCACTTAGTTCAGTAGGGTTAGAAGGATGGGGGAATAAATATCCTGATGAATTAAGTGGTGGCATGCAGCAGCGAGTCGGACTTGCAAGAGCCTTGGCTAGTGATCCAGATATTCTATTGATGGATGAACCTTTTAGTGCTTTAGATCCATTGATTCGTAGAGATATGCAGCTTGAACTTTTAGAGCTTCAAGCTAAATTAAAGAAAACTATTATTTTTATAACCCACGATATTAATGAAGCATTTAAACTGGGAGATAGAATTGCAATAATGAAAGACGGGGTTATAGATCAGATTGGCACACCACAGCAAATCCTCGATTCCCCAGTAAATGATTATGTAGAAGCTTTTGTCAAAGATATTGATAAAACTAAAATTCTTAAAGCTAAAAATATTATGGAAGAACCAGGGGCTTTGGTGTCAATACAGGATAATTTAGATAAAGTTATTCATGGAATGAAGTCTAAAGAGGTAACTAATGCTTTTGTTATAGATTCTAACAAAAAATTTAGAGGAGTTGTTACAAATGATGATGTAATGAAAGCTGTTAATGAAAAGAAGAGCATAAGGGAAATTTTAACAAATGATTATCATACAGTTACTCCTGAAATGCATATACAGAAATTTTTAGGGATTATTACAAGTGCAAAGTATCCAATAGCAGTTTTAGATGAAAATAAAGAATTATTAGGAAGTATAGGGTTAAATTCTGTGGTTTCTGCATTGGTCTAATTTTTCAAGATACAATAAAGGAGGCTGGTAAATATGCGTTTTATAGATTATGTAAAACATCAGAATAGAGTTTTAGTATATCCTTTTCTTAGTAGTATTGGACTTAAATTAACGGGATATAAAATGCAGGAGGTTTATGATTCTCCACAAAAACAGTTAGATGTAGCAAAAGCAATCGATAAGGAATTTGGAGGAGATTTTATTTTTCCAATGGGCAGAGGAACATTAACAGTAGAAGCATTAGGTGTAAAGGTTCTTCGTCCTGATTATGATTTCTCTAGTATTGCTGAAAATCCAATCAAAGATTTTGAAGCATTATCAAAATTAAAAGTTCCTAATCCTTATGAAAATTATCATATGATTCAGAGTTTAAAATCCTTAGAATTAATTTCTAAAAATTTTAATAAACCTACAGTTGAATTTATTAGAGGTCCTTTTACATTAGCCATTGAGTTATCCGGTGCAGATATTTTTTTAAGAGCTATCATTAAAAACCCTGATTTTGTTCGAGAACTTTTAAAATTTACAACGCAAGTAGTAATTGATTATGCTAAAGCTGCTTCAA
>CAZUGM010000045.1:2309-7185 GCA_964619915.1 uncultured Fusobacteriaceae bacterium
GATAATGTTTACGGAGCCTTCTGCTGTTGTATTATCTCCCCAAAAATTCGATCAATTGGTTGGATCTAATTTAATAAAGATTATGGAAGCCATTGACAAGGATGTTTGGAAAACACTCCATATCTGTGGAGATACCACTAAATTTTTAGATAATATGCTAAAGTGTGAGATGGATGGACTTAGTTTAGACCAGTTAGTGGATTTATCAGCTATCGCACCTAAAATACCAAAAGATACAGTTCTATTTGGAAACTTAGATCCGATTTATGTTTTAAATAATGGAACACCAGAGGAAATAAGAGAAAAGACTTTAAAGATGCTTAAAAATATGAAAAATTACCTAAACTTTATTTTTTCATTTGGATGTGATTGTTTACCCGACACACCTTTTGAAAATTTAAAAACTGCTATTGAATCTAGCAAAATACAACGATAGGATGGTGTAAATATATATAAATTGCCATTTATAATTTTTAAAATCAGTACAGCCGGGATTACTTTCCAGCTGATCAAAATCTATTCGAAATTTAAGGAGAAAAAAATGAAAAAAAAAATGATATTAATCGGTCTGCTTATGCTGGCCTTTACCTGCTTATCTGCAGAAAAGGAAGTAAAAAAGATATCTTCTAAACAAGCTGCTCAATATTTAACAGATGAAAATTATTTATTTGTTGATACAAGAAGTGTTGATGAATATATAGGGTGGCCTGTTAATATAGAGGCTGAAGGACATATTAAGGGAGCGGTTGATTTCCCGGTGACATGGTTTTCAATGATGAATAAAACAAAATTGGAAAAAGAACTCGTAAGACGGGGAATAACTAAAAACAAAACTTTAATCTTATATGATAATTTTGGAGGAGAAATAGAAACGCCTCTAATTCAAATGGGATATAATGTCCAAATTTTAAAGGATGGAATGAAGGAGTGGAATAATTTAAAATATCCAATTGAAAAATTAAAAGGATATGAGATGTATGTTTATCCCCAGTGGATTGATGATCTAATTGACGGGAAAAAAGTTTCCAACTATGATGGCAGAAAATATGTGATTTTAGAAGTTAGTTATAGACAGAAGCCAAAGGGGCAAATAAGAAATTCTATTCACATCGATGACTCGCTCAACCATTTAAGAGGTGAAAGAAATTTTTTCAAATATAAAAATATACCATTAGAAATAAAGGAAAAGTTTTGGAATAGACCAAATGACGAAAAGATAAAGGAAATATTGTTATCCAAAGGAATTACCAAGGACACAATGGTTATCTTATATGGGCCGAATTTATTAGCTACAAACAGATGTGCTGCTGTAATGAAATATGCCGGGGTTGAAGATATCCGTATCTTAAACGGTGGTACCAAAAGACTGGAAAAAGAAAATTATCCCTTTGTTAGAGGTTATATAGAGCCTGTTCCTGTTTCAGAATTTGGAGCTGAAATCCCTGTAAATAAAGATGTATTAATTGATTTTGATAAAGAATTAGAATTAGTTAATTCTCCAGCTGCAATTATAGCTTCAATAAGAAGCTGGCCGGAATATATAGGTAAGGTAACAGGTTACACTTATATAAATGTAAAAGGTGATATTGAAAATTCTAGATTTGGATATGCGGGAAGTGATCCCTACCATATGCAGGATTATAGAAATATAGATAATACCATGTTTAATTACAACATTATGAGAAAAAGATGGAAAAAATGGGGTATTACTTCAGATAAAGAGGTTAGTTTTCATTGTGGTACCGGCTGGAGAGCAAGTGAAACATATTTTTATGCCAAAGCTATGGGCTGGGATAATATCCATGTGTATGATGGTGGATGGTATGAGTGGCATATGAGAAAAGACGCACCTAGAAAACCTCTGGGAGTTCCCGGTGATGCTCCATTCTCAAAACTGTAAAGAGGTTTATAATTTAAATAAATCAAAAAATATTTAATAGAAACCCTAAGGTCTGGATTTAAAATCCAGACCTTTTTTCTATTTTTCCTAGAACGATAGTTAGACTTGCGGTAAGTATTGAAAAAATGCTGACTATTTATAGATGAATAAACTAAAAAAAAATGATATAATAAAGAAAAACAACAGGGGGAACCATGGATATAAAAAAATATGCTCAGGAAATATTTGATATTGAAATAGAGGAACTAAAAAAAGTAAGAGATAAGATAGGAAAAGAGATAGAGAAAACGGCCAGCCTAATCATGGACTGTAAGGGAAAAGTTGTTGTTACAGGAATAGGAAAATCCGGAATAGTAGGGAAAAAAATAGCTGCAACCCTGGCTTCTACAGGAACGTTGACAGTATTTATGAACTCAGCTGAGGGTCTTCATGGAGACCTCGGTATGGTAGACAGAGAAGACGTGGTGATAGCTATCTCAAATTCAGGAAACAGTGATGAAGTGATATCGATAATCCCGTCGATAAAAAAAATTGGTGCAAAATTAATAGCTATGACTGGAAATAAAAATTCTAAATTAGGGATGGCATCTGATGAAATATTGGATATAGGTGTTGAAAGGGAAGCCTGCCCTATGAATATAGCTCCTACCTGTTCTACCACAGCTACTATAGTTATGGGAGACGCTCTGGCATCGGTACTTATCAAACTCAGAGATTTCAAACCAGAAAATTTTGCTGTGTATCACCCGGGAGGCAGCTTAGGAAGAAGGCTTCTTATGAAGGTAAAAGATGTGATGCACAGTGGATCTGATCTTGCAGTTGTAGAAAAAGATACTAATATAGATGAGATATTAGTGACTATGACAAAGAAAAAATTAGGAGCTGTCTGTGTACTGGAAAATGAGAAGATGACAGGAATAATCACAGAGGGAGATATCAGAAGGGCATTGGGAGATAAGGAGGCCTTTTTCACCTATAAAGCCAGAGATATTATGATCTCGAAATTTACCTATATTGAAGCTGAAAAGATGGCTGTAGATGCATTGGAACTCATGGAAAACAGGGAGAGTCAGATCTCAGTTTTACCTGTATTAGAGGGGCAAAAATTAATAGGTATGGTAAGGATCCATGATTTATTAAATAGTGTCAATTAATCTTGACAAGATTACTATGATAATATATACTCTATATATTAAGAAAATATAATATTGATTTTTAGGAGGAGTAAAAATGGTAAATAAAGATATGAACATATTAGAAGCTGTACAACAGTATCCAGTAATAGTTCAAGTATTCCAAAGATACGGACTTGGGTGAGTAGGTTGTATGGTAGCCTCAGGTGAGAGCTTAGGAGAAGGAATCGCATCACACGGATTAAATGCAGATGTTGTAATCGAAGAAATGAACAAATTAATCGAAGAGACTAAGTAATTTTATTAAGTGATTTATATAAGAAAAGACCTTTGAAAATGTCAAAGGTCTTTTTTTAATATATCTATTTTTAAGTTTTATCAGATAACCATAGTGTAAACCATCTTGCTGGCCATTACTAAAGACATAACGATAAAGATAGGTTTTATAAATTTAGCTCCATTCTTTACAGCCATCTTCGAACCTAATTTCGAACCTAAGATCATAAATACAGTGGAGATAAGACCATACTTAAGGTTTACTTGTCCATTGTATAAAAAAGTAAGGAGAGCAGCAAAACCAGTTGTTAAATTTAAGACCTTAGTATTGGCAGTGGCAACGGTGAAATCAAATTTAAAAATTTTAACCAAACCAAACATAAAAAATGTTCCTGTACCGGGACCAAAGAATCCGTCATAAAATCCTAAGGTAGAGGTTAGAATCTTACCTAAAAATTTATTTTTAGGAGTAAATCCGTCAAAGGAGTTTGTCATTCCAACTTTTTTAGAGATAACAGTGTAGATAGCCACTCCAAAAATCATAAATGGGATTATCATCTCCAGGATATCGGGGGTAATAAACTGTAAAGTGCTTACACCAATAACAGCTCCTACAAATGCAAAGGGAATCATAAGTTTAAGTAATTTAAAATTTAATTTATTACTTTTAAAAAATTCATGACTGCTGACCATTGTTCCGGCAGAAGCAGCCAGCTTATTTGTTCCTAGGGCAAGGTGAGGGGGAAGACCTACTAACAGCAGTGTAGGAGTACTGATAAGACCTCCTCCTCCGGCAATAGAATCGATAAACCCGGCCACAAACATTCCTAATCCAATCAATAAAATTTCCATAAAACCTCCATAATTTTTAATAACTAATATAATATAGCAAAAGCAAGAAAAAATCAAGTACAGCTATATCATATAAAAGTAAAATTCAGATGTTGATTCCAATAAATTAGTAAACATAATTTTCTGGTAAAAATTAATCTCATTTAAATTATTTGTTTTTTATGAGAAAATTTTAGTCACTCTCTCAAAAGAATGTTAAAAAAATATCAATCATAAAATAAATCCTGATAGAATTGTAATAAAAACAAACCTTTTGGCTTAAAAATAAACAAAAAGATTGCTAAAAAATAATCAATTGTTGATTTGAAGAGAATATAGTTGTATATAAATGGTGTAGCTGATGTGTTATTGATCTTGACATTTTAGGAATATTGTTATAAAATTTTGGACGGTACTCTTTTGAATTACATGTGTATCAAATTGTTGTGCTTTAAATGTTTGGTTTTTGTTAATAATATTTATGAAAATTTAAGCAAAAAAAATATTTAGGAGGTTTTATGAAAAATAAAGATGTGTTTATATTTGGTTTGGCGATATTCGCTATGTTTTTTGGGGCGGGAAATTTGATTTTTCCACCGGAAATAGGGATGGTGGCTGGAAAAGAGTGGTTAAAAGCTACTATAGGTTTTTTTGCAACGGGGATATGTCTGCCTGTCTGTGGCCTGTTAGCTTTTAGTCAGGTTGGTGATATAGATAATTTTGCAGTGAAGGTATC
>CAZUGM010000045.1:7232-12108 GCA_964619915.1 uncultured Fusobacteriaceae bacterium
AATACTGTGTATTTTATGCTTTTGATTATAGCTATAGGTCCAATGTTGGGGATTCCAAGGACTGGAGCTACAGTATATGAAATGGGGATAGTGCCGAATTTTGGGAACATAAATTCATTGTTAGTTTCTTCTATATATTTTTCGATTGTACTTATGTTAGTTATAAAACCCACAAAATTAATAAATACAATAGGGAAATATCTTACTCCAATAATTCTTGTGATATTAGCAATTATAATAGTAAAGGGAATTTTATTTAAAATAGGAACGCCAGGGGAAAAAATGATAGAGCAAAGTGCGTTTTCTTATGGTTTTTTAGGCGGTTATCAGACTATGGATGCTATTAGTTCTGTTCTTTTGGGAATAATAGTTATAAAAGGGCTTAAGGAAAGCGGATATACAGATGTGAAGGTTCAAAAGTCTATGATTGTAAAGTCAGGATTGATAGCAGGATTGGGGATGGCTTTGGTCTATGGAGGACTGTTATATCTGGGGTCTATGGTAAATGGAAGCGGAATGACATTAAACAGAACAGGTCTGACTATGTATCTTGCTGTGGCTACTCTGGGAAAATTTGGAAAGATTGCCCTGGGAGTATGCGTAACGGTGGCATGTTTGACAACTTCCATAGCCTTGGTTGCTATAACTTCTGATTTTTTTTCCAATAGGTTAAAAATATCTTATAAGATAACAGCCATAGTGATTTGTGTATTATCAGCGATATTGGCAGCAACAGGGGTTGGATTTATAGTGGAAATTGCCATACCTATTTTGACGTTACTTTATCCTGTAACCATAGTGCTCATATCTCTAAATATCTTTAGAGTTCAGGAAAACTTGGTTTTTAAAATAGGTGCCTATACAACCTTATTTTGCAGTGTATTTGAGTTGATCAACAAATATGATATCCTGCCTGCAATTGGAGATTATTTCGAACTTATCCCTCTCAGCTCATTTGGTTTTGGTTGGGTGATACCAGCGATACTGGCAGTTATGTCAACAAAGTTAGCCATAGATATATTTCCTAAATTGGGAGTTAAAACAGGAAAAAAGCATATTAAACATCAAGGAAAGTTATAATCAATTTGGATAAAAAAAAATATATACAAGGAAAACCTCTGAATTTTCAGGGGTTTTTCTTTATATATTTTCAAAGATCCTGGGGTGATAATTTAATATACATTTAATAGACATTAAATATACATTCAGTATATATTAAATATATATACTGGATAAATGTAGTTATAAATTTGAATGAAAGTGGGAGAGAATTATATTGAATGATATAGGTAAATGTTCTATAATTGGTTGGAATGTTAAATTAAAGGGGGATTGATGTGGAACATAAAGGGTATGGACTTGCATTTTTAGCTGGAGTTACGTGGGGGACTCTCGGGATTATCTCATATTATTTGGGGAAAACAGGAGTTGGACCATTTGAAATAGCTTTTTTAAGGTTGTTGTTTGCTTTTTTATCTATGTTTATATTTTATTTGATTACAGACAGAAAAAAGCTAAAAGTAAAGAGAGAAGAGGTAAAACACTCTCTATTGATTGGGGTCATAACCCAGGGAACCATGAGTTTGGCAATATATAAGTGTATCTCTCTGACATCTACCACAGTAGGGGTAATGATGGTTTGTTTAGGGCCACTTTTCACAGCAATATTATCGAGAATATTTTTCAATGAGAAGATCACTGTTTTTAAAGGCTTAGCTCTGACGCTGGCATTTTATGGAGCCTTTCTTGTGGTAACCGGGGGAGATGTATCGGCACTAAAGGCTAATGGAATAGGACTTCTGATAGGACTGATATCGGCACTGGCATATGGATTTTTCCCTATCTTGACTAAGAGGATACCTGAAAAATCTAATTTGACAGGGATACTTATGTATAGTTTTTTAGTGGGAGCTGTATATGTATTTTCCATGCTGGATGTAAAAATATTATTAGGAGCACTCAGTTTGAAAATGGTGGGAATATCTGTGATACTGGGAATAGTTCCGACAGTTTTATCCTGTACTTTTTATTCTTTTGCACTTAAATTTACTACACCTACAAAGGCTGGAATAATGAGCCTGGTGGAACTTCCAACTGCTGCCATTATAGGGCACTTTTTCTTGGGAGAGTATCTATTTGTTGTAAATGTAATAGGAATTGTCATATTACTCTTAGGAACAGTGGTATCAAAGATAGAACTGCCTAAGAAAAAAAATATACTTGTAACAGGAAATTTGAAGTAGTGAAAAAAGACTCCTAAAAAAATGATTTTAGGAGTCTTTTTTTATTATCATTTTATTTCTTTAAAAAAAAATCTTATTATGTTATAATTAGGAAAATATAGACTAAGAAATTAGGAGAAATATATGAAATTTGATGACAACCAAACTTATTATTACTATTATTAATTGAGGGACTGTGTAGAGATATTACAGCCCATTTTATAATATACTAATAGGGGTTGTATCTGAATTAAACTTTTTAAAGCTTGCAGATATAATCTGTGAGCTTTTTTTAATAAAAAATAAAAATTATATATAGAAAAGGAGATTAATTATGGATATCAATGTAGAGGTGCAAAGACAGTTAAGTATATTAAAAAGAGGAGTAGAGGAATTAATTTCTGAAAAGGAATTAGAAAAAAAAATAAAGAAATCATTGGAGACTAATACTCCCTTAATCGTAAAATTAGGGATAGATCCGACTGGTTCTGACTTACACATAGGTCATGCAGTTCCCCTTAGAAAATTAAAGCAATTTCAAGATCTGGGACATAGGGTAAAATTTTTAATAGGTACATTTACAGCTAGAATAGGAGATCCTACAGGAAAATCTGAAACTAGACCAATGTTGTCTTCTGAAGATATCACGAAGAATATCCAAACATATCTAGACCAGTTAAAGCTTATCTTGGATATGGAAAAAACAGAAGTTGTGTATAACGGTGACTGGCTGGAAAAATTAAAATTAGAAGATGTACTGAAATTATTATCTCAATTTACAGTAGCACAGATGATTCAAAGGGATGATTTTTCTAAAAGATTAGCAGCAGGAAAACCTGTATCATTGGTAGAATTTATGTACCCGATCTTACAGGGATATGACTCTGTAGCTATCGATGCAGATGTAGAATTAGGAGCAACTGAGCAGACATTTAACTTATTGAGAGGTAGAGATCTGCAGAGAAATGCAGGGACAGAACCGCAAATATGTATGATGATGCCTATCTTAGAGGGGTTAGACGGAGTAGAAAAGATGTCTAAATCACTCAATAACTATATCGGGATAACAGAGGCTCCCAATGATATGTTTGGAAAGGTAATGTCTATCTCAGATGAACTTATGTGGAATTACTATGAGGTAGCTACAGATGTTCCCATGGAAGAGATCGCAAGATTAAAGGCAGGAGTAGCCGATGGAAGTATCCACCCTATGGACTGTAAAAAGAGATTGGGAGCAGAGATAGTAACTATCTACCACAACGAAGAAGAGGGGAAAAAGGCCTATGACTGGTTTGAAAATGTATTCTCTAAGAGAAATATGAATGTGGATTTACCGGAGGTAAAGGTAGATGAGGATGAAGTAGGAGCAATCGACCTATTGGTAAAAAAATTAAACTTCTTTAAAGGAACTTCAGATGCCAGAAGACTTATCACTCAAGGTGGATTTAAAGTAAATGATGTGGCAATTAAAGATGTAAAAGCAACTATAAAGATCGAAGCTGGAATGATAGTAAGAGCAGGAAAAAAGAAGATTGTTAAGATAACTAAATAAGAGCCCCCCATGGGGAAAGAAGAAATCCCTAAAAATCAGGGATTTCTTTTATTTTTAGAACCTTTATACTTTTAATTTTTTTAATTTATCTACAAACATCTCTATGGGCTGCACACCCAACAGATCATCACTGTCATTGAAAAAAATCCTGGGAACGGAACTTATCCCGAATTTATTGGCAAGATCATTATACAGGTTGGTCTGTATCATCTCAGCGTCAATATTTTTATTTAATAGAGTTATCTTAAAAGCTGTCATAACCGCTTTGGGACAATGTGGACATTGTAAACTTACAAATACTTTGATGTTTATTTTTTTATCGATTTGTTTAACGGCCTCTACTAATTTATTATCTAGTGGAGTGGTCACCCCGGAACTTTCCAGGATAGCGAATAAGAGCGAATTGATTTCATGTCCGCTGGGAATTCCATAGAATTTAATTCCAGTAGGTTTATTTTCTGACAAAATTGTAGTTCCCGGAACTTTATCAATTCTGTATTTTTCAGCTAAATCAGAATTTTTAGTAAGGTCATATTCTATAAATTTTATCTTATTGTTCAATGCAGCTAACTGCATCATCATAGTGACTACTTCATCACACAGGGGCTTTCCGCTTTCCACAAAGGTAATAATTGTAATTGGATTTTTTATTTTATTCAGACCCTGTTTTAATTGACTTAAAACTTCTTTATTGAATATCTCTGACATCTCTTCCCTCCCTTCTCTTCTATGGTAAAACTTATAGTGAATGTTTGTTATTCTAATCTTTAGTTATTCTCTAATTATTATATTTACAATAGATGAAAAAATCCTTTAATAAAAAATAAAAAATATGCCTCAGGGTATCTTTTTTTGACATAATTTAGTAAAAAAAAGCAGATCTAAAGAAGCGAAATAAAAAATAAAGTTTTATTTTTTTTAAAAAAATGATAACCTTTTAGACAGGAGGCTGATAAAATGAAAGTAACTATAAAAGATGTAGCTAAAGATGCAGGAGTCGCTCCTTCTACAGTATCCAGGGTAATATCCAATACCTCTAGGATAGGGGAGGCAACCAGAAAAAGGGTTCTTAATTCCATTGAAAAATTAGGTTATACACCTA
>CAZUGM010000046.1:0-5665 GCA_964619915.1 uncultured Fusobacteriaceae bacterium
TTTTAAGAGAGGCCGAAGCCTCTCTTTTAATTTTGTCACGTTGCTTATTTTTTTATACCTGTAAGATCTTTAACCAGTTGTTTCTTTCCTTCGATATTTCCCTGTCTGGAGATCATAATTCTTTGAGCCTGAGGAGATCCTGCCCCATGCATCGATTCAGTTCTATACCCTACAGCAGATGCTCCTAAAGTAAGGTTTTCAATGAATCTAAGTACTTTTTGACGATTTTCTACAGGTACTTTACTGTTTCCGGCAAAGTATTTATTGCAGTATTCACCGATTACAGGATGTTTAAAGTCTATATCTGTAGGCATAGTTACCATCAGTCCACCTGCGATATCTTCAGCTAATCTGGCTATCTCATATGGGAATCTTGTTACATTTTGTTTACAGACATTGGCTAAAAGAAGATCTATCTGATAGTTTCCTGCCTTGGTAGCAACTCCCTCAGTAGAACATGCAAGACCACATGCATAGAGTGTTTCATTGAGATGTGTCATCTCAATAAGTTTATCCTTTACATGGGAAGCTCTGGTAACACCGTTATACTCTGCTGCAAGTGCCGCAGCTCCAATAAGGGCATCTCCTACTCCTACCTTACATCCTCCATAACTCTGTCTGTGGTATCCGGCAAATCTTTCTACAAGAACTCCGGCAAATTCATATTCCCCGTTTAGGTATATTCTTTCATTTGGGATGAAGACATCGTTGAATACAACCAATGCTTCCTGCCCACCGAATTTAGGATTTCCTACATCTACATGTCCGTCTTCTAATTTTCTGCTGTCACATGACTGTCTACCGTAGATCATTAATATTCCCGGGGCATCTGACGGAATAGAGAATGAAACTGCATAGTCCTTATCATTTTCACCCATGGCAATAGTCGGCATGATCAAGTGTTCGTGGGAATTTACTGCACCAGTCTGGTGAGCTTTAGCTCCTCTTACTACGATTCCGTCTTCCCTTTGTTCTACTACACGAAGGTAAAGATCTAGGTCTGCCTGTTGGTGAGGTGCTAATCCCCTGTCTCCCTTAGGATCTGTCATAGCTCCATCTACTGTAAGGTCGTTGTCCTGAACAAATTTCATATATTTTTTAAATCTTTCATGGTAGTTAGTTCCATATTTTTCATCTATTTCAAAAGTTGTACTGAAGATAGAGTTGAAAGCGTCCATCCCTACACATCTTTGGAAGCATGAAGCTGTTTTTTGTCCCAACAGTCTCTGCATCTTAACTTTATTTTTAAGATCTTCAGTGTTTTGATGAAGATGACAGAAACGATTGACTCTCTCTCCTGTAATATTAGAGACAGCAGTCATAACATTTTGATGCTCCTCCTGGTGTGCCAAATCGTAAGTAGCTGCAACTGAGTTGATAGAAGGTCTGATCATAGGATGCTCTGTGAAATTCTCAACTAACTCTCCCATCAAATAAACCTTTGTTTTCATTTTCTTTAAACTTTGAATATACTCTTCGCCTGTCATTAATGCCATTTTTAAAACCCCTCCTAATTAATTTGTTACTGTTATAAAAAAATAACGTGTTATTTTTTTAAGTTTTTTCTAAGCTTTATTAATTGTTATCTTGTGAAGTTTTTATTGTTTCTTAATAGTTTTTACTACATAAAAACAGAAAAATCAATCTTTTTAATAAAAGAATTTATTTTTTATTCCTTTTCCCTTCCATGGGTATAAGTTGGAAGGATCATCGGTGAAAATTGACCGCTTTCTATCCCATTATTTTCAAGATCTTTGTGATATTTTTTTACATGATCAAGGGTTAAATCTTTTACTTTTACCTCTTTAAATTTTTCCCCCGCATGAATTCCGGCTCTCCGACCGAAAACAATTATATCCAGCAATGAATTTCCCATAAGTCTATTGGTTCCATGGATTCCTCCGGCACATTCACCGGCAACATATAAATTTTTTATCTTTGTCTGACCATTTTTATCGATTAATAGTCCTCCATTTTGGTAGTGAAGGGTTGGATATACTAAGATCGGTTTTTTTCTCATATCCAGACCAAATTTAAGATACATTCTCATCATTGCAGGGAGTTTTTTTTCTATGGTACCTTCCCCGTGGATCATCTCAATAAGGGGAGTATCCAGCCATACACCATATCCGCCACTAGGAGTAGGGACACCATTTCCTTTTATATTACACTCTCTGATAATTGCAGAAGCTTCTACATCTCTAGTTTCCAGGTGGTATACAAATTGTTCCCCATGAATATTCAATGGAGTAGCTCCTAAACTACGAACTTTTTCTGTCACCAGTGCACCAAAAATTTGAGAGGGGTAGGCCACACCGGTAGGGTGATACTGAATGGTATCTGCAAAAGCAAGTTCTGCCCCTACCCTGTATCCCATAACAAGCCCGTCAGCAGTGGCACCATAATGGTTAGATGTAGGAAACCCCTGGTAGTGAAGTCTTCCAGCTCCTCCAGTTGCCATTATTACAGTTTTTGCTTTCACAACAAAATTTCGTTTAGTTTCTAGATCACAGATAATTGCTCCTGCAGCTTTACCATCGGTATCAAGGAGGAGTTCAATTACTGGAGAAAATTCTAATACCTCTATCTCCTTATTTTTAACTTCGTCTCTCATGACACGCATTATTTCGGCACCACTATAATCTGCTGCTGAATGCATTCTTTTCCTCGAGGTACCTCCACCATGATTAGTGATCATAGTTCCATCTTTTTCCTTATCAAACATTACCCCTAGATCGTTTAACCACTTGATTGCAGAAGGGGCATCTTTTACCAGGGTACCTGCAAGTTCAGGAACATTGGTATAATGTCCCCCTCCCATTACATCTAAATAATGTTTTGCTGGAGAATCATCCGGTTTGTCTGCAGCCTGTATTCCTCCTTCAGCCATCATAGTATTGGCATCACCAAAACGCAGTTTAGTTGTAATTAATACTTTAGCTCCTTTTTTATGGCCTTCTAGAGCGGCAGCAGCTCCTGCTCCCCCTCCTCCTATGACTAAGATGTCTACATCATAGTCTATTTTATCCAGATTTACTTTAAGGTTTTCTAGTTTACTTTTAGCTTCTAAAAGCACTCCTAATTCATTGGGAACCCTCTGACCCTTATTGACCCCGTGCTTTAAATACATAAACCCTTTATCACTATAATCTGGATGATTTTCATTTAAAACATCTATTTTATCCTCTGGAGACATCCTCGGAAAATTTATTCCAATTCTTTGGGAACGTGTCTCTTCTACTTTTTTAGATAATTCCCTCATCTCTGCTGTATACATTAAATACCTCCCCATGAATATTAATTTTATTTATTTTTAAAATCTGTAACATCAGAGATATCAGTTATTTACTGATATCTCTGGCATTATATAACTCTTTTAATTCGTCTATATTTTTATCCATAATTTCTTTTATTGAATCATCGTGTTTTCCAGCATCTATCTCCTCGACTCTATCCTTTAAATGCTCTGTTTTAGGGACAAGATACTTTCCTGTAAGACGCCGTGCCAAAAGGGCTACATTATAATGAGTTATCCCAGCAGGACATCTAGAAGCACATATTCCGCACGATACACAGTCAAAGGATTCATGTGCACATTTTTCAAATTCGCCTCTCTGTGCATGGGCAACATATTGCATAACGTTCAAGTCTTGAGGACAGCCGTTTGTACATGAATTACAACCTATACACTTATAAATTTCAGGATAAAATTCTGCCATTGTATCCATCCCAGGTTCAACCTTATCTATATCGTACAGCGGTTTTTCCCCAGGGAAAAACGGAAGCTGTGTAAAATACATTCCATCTTCAACCTTTGTCTGACATGCAAGGGCGATTTTTAATTCTTTATCCCCCTTGACTCTATAGATAGTAGAACATGCACCGCAGAATCCAGATCTGCATCCGCAGCCTTTAGTCAATTGGTATCCTGCATATTCCATTGAATCCATGATTGTTAAAGTAGAAGGTACTGTGTATTTTTTACCAAATATATATACATCGATCATTTTTTTTTCAGACATCTATGCCTCCCTTGCTGTTTATTATTTATTGATATTTCACGCTTACAAGGCAGCAATAATATTAAGATATAATTCTTATTTTCTTTAAAATCCTATTTAAAATAAAGTATTTTGATTATTTTAAAGAAAAAATTACTGCTGTTTGCAAAAATTCAGTTATTTAATGATATTGTTAAAAAAATTAATATTCGTTTGGAAGTTCCATAATCTCATCACATCTGAATACAGGACCATCCTTACACACATATTTATCCCCTATATTACAACGTCCGCATTTTCCAATTCCACACTTCATCTTTAATTCCAAAGTAGTATAAACCTGATCTTTTTTAAACCCTATATCCTCCAATGCTTGAAGGGTATACTTTATCATGATAGGGGGGCCACATACCAAGGCAATCTTATTGTTGTCAAAGTTTAATGCCTTAACATAGTCAGGGACAAATCCTACATGTCCATTCCAATTTTCAGACAAGCTGTCTACTGTGAGGTGAACCTGGGTTTCTTTCTCTTTAGGCCAGACGTCAAAGATATCTTTGGAATGCACTAGATCTCCAGGTGTACGGGCACCATAGACAATATCTACCACACCGAAATCCTCTCTATTGTCCATTACATAGTTAATAACAGAACGAAGAGGAGCCAGTCCTATTCCACCGCCTATAAAAACTAAATCTTTATTTTTTAGGTCTTCTACGGGAAAATTATTTCCATAGGGTCCCCTTACACCAACTTCAGAACCTGGCTCAAGCTGGTGTAAATAATCTGTGACAGTTCCACATTTTTTGATGCTGCACTCTATATACTCCTCCTGTGTAGGAGAGGAAGTTATTGAAAAGATAGCCTCTCCTATGGGAGGGATAGAGATCATTGCACACTGTCCAGGGAGAAATTCAAAGGGCTTTTTCCCAAAACTGTCTACTATCTTAAAAGTAGTAACATCATGTGTATCTACTCTGACCTCCTTTATAACAGCTATTTGAGGTATCAACGGGTCTTGATCATGACAACTACAACTCATTATTTTCACCACCTAATTTTTTTATTATCTTTACAATGTCTATATGCACCGGGCATCTGTCTACACATCTTCCGCAGCCTACACATGAATAATCGCCCTCATGATTTTTAGGATAATAGACAAGTTTATGCATAAATCTCTGTCTTAATCTCTGCATCTGAGTGGTTCTGGGATTCCCGTGAGCCATCAGTGTAAAATCAGATGACATACATGAGTCCCAGCAACGAAATTTTTCACCGTGACTGCAGCCTTTATAATCCTGGAGATCATAACAGTGACAGGTAGGGCAGAGATATGAGCAGGTACCGCAGGCAAGACATCTTTCACTGAATTCATTCCAGATATCTTCCCTGTCAAATAACTCCTGTTGTGTACCTTTTATCTCAGAAAGATCTATATTGTTGAATGGAAGATCTTCTAATTTTTTCTGGATATTATTTTTTTCCTTTTCTAAATTTTGGATATCTTTTTCATTTATATCTGTAAAGAGTTCTTTAAAACTCTCCATTAATTTTTGACCTTTTTCACTCTGAGCCTTCCATATATAGGAATCTCCTATATCCCATGCAGCTATATCTGCACCTTTAGGAGCTGATTCAGGTTCTATTCCAAAAGAAGTGCA
>CAZUGM010000046.1:5785-11946 GCA_964619915.1 uncultured Fusobacteriaceae bacterium
AAAAGCTTGAAACTCTTTACATCACAGGGTCTTACACCAAACAGGACATATTCATCTCCTTGAGCTTCTACAGCTTTAAGATTTAATTTGTTATTTTGATTTTTAAATTTTAAATATGTTTCTGTCTGGGGGAAAACAAGGTGTTTAGATGAAGCATTTGTCCTTACTTTGTCTAAGTTAACCTCCTCCCCCTCCTTCCAAAGTGAAAAATTAAGTGTTTTATTTTTTTCAACAGGAAGAAATAAATCAAAATCAGTACTGATTTTTTGCCATAATTCAGGCAGTTTGGTTTTTAAAATCTTTTTCATTATTTTCCTCCTTTTTTAGAAAATGTATCTGTATCTTCCAGTTTAAATGTAACCAATGGTGCCGGAGTCGTAGAATCCATACCGGCGTGAAATTCACCATAGACCTCATTTATGTCGTTTATTATTTTTTTATTCAGGAGGTCTAGAGGGATTCCGGCAGGGCAGACCCTTGCACATTCACCACAATCTACGCAACGGCCTGCCACATGATATGCTCTAACGATATGAAAAAAAGTGTCTTCTCCCTCTGTCTTCGCTTTTCCAGAGACCTCTGCATTTTCATTATCAAATACACATTTCACACAACTGCATGCAGGGCAGATATCACGACATGCATTGCATCTGAGACACCTTTTGAATTCCTCCTTCCAAAAATTATAACGTTCATCAGGGGACATGGCTTCGATCTCTTCCACCCTTTTAAACCTATCTTCTTTATCTTCACTATGTTTTACTTCATCCCCTAAAACCTGGTCATAAACTACTGGATTTGGAGATACACACGTTATACATTTGTCATATTTTATTTGATCCCCTGAAACATCCATGGTATTATTCTTAGCGGTTAAAGTGAAACCATTTTCAGATTTTTCTATCTCTCTGATTCTGTCATTCAACATTATTTTTTTTGCTTTTTCAGGATCAACCATCCCTTCACAGGGGATCCCATAAAGAACTACCTTATCCCTGTCTATCCTATTATCTTTTAGGAGCTGGTTAAAAGAAGTTGAATCACAGCCTTTAATAAAAATTCCGATTTTATCATGTTTTGGAAGCTCCTTTATAAGAAATTTACTGAGATTATTTATACAGAATAAATCCCATATCAAAGTATCAGCTTCTTCAGGTTTAGTGATAAATACCGGGTACGACTCAGACCATAGGTCTCCTTTTTTCCACCCTAAAATTTTGTCTACCTCTTTATTTATAAGAGCCTGTTTTGCAACAGCCCTCATTTTTATAGTTATATTTTCCATCTGGCATCCCTCAACTTTTTATTTGGTCCAAGCTTATAAACATCTTCCAATATATCGTTCATCACAGTTGCAAATTTATTTCCCTCTGCTGCCGAGATCCAATCGACTTTAAAACGTTCTTTTTCTATCCCTATATATTCTGCTAAATTTGTTATAAGTGAAAACCGACGTCTTGTATGATAGTTCCCTGTAGAGTAGTGACAATCCCCTGGATGACATCCGGCTATTACTACACCGTCAGCTCCATTCTGGAATGCCCGTAATACAAAATTTATATTTACTCTGCAAGAGCATGGAACACGTATGATTTTTATATTGGCAGGATAGTTTAATCTGCTTGTTCCAGCCAGATCAGCACCTGCATAACTGCACCAATTGCAGCAGAATGCAACTATTAACGGTTTAAATTCCTCATTTTTATTGACTACATTAGTATCTAATGACATATTGCATCCACCTCCGCTAAGATCTGTTTATTTGAAAATCCTTTGAGGTCTATAGCACCAGGCCGGCAGGTAACGGTACATCCTCCGCAACCATGACAGAGTGCTTCATTTACATCAGCTACTACTTTTTTTATTTTTTCCCCATGATTGTCGATCTCTATAGTTTTAAAAGAGATGGCATCATATGGACACATCTCTGTACATGCAAGGCATCCGCTGCATAAAGATTCATCCACTGCAGAGACACAGGGATTATTTACAAGTTTTGATTTGTTTAAAAGACCAATAACTTTTGCAGCAGCAGCACTTGACTGGGCTACAGTTTCAGGGATATCTTTAGGTCCCTGACAGGCTCCTGCCAGATATATCCCTGCTGAAGCTGTTTCTACAGGACGAAGTTTTGGATGAGCTTCTGTAAAAAAATTATTGATATCGGTACTGATATTAAGTTTTCTTTTGAGATCTATGGCACCGCTTTTAGCTTTTGTGGCAGCAGCCAGTACAACCATATCTGCATCTATTACAAGGGGTTCGCCACTCATGGTATCTACCCCGTGGACCATAAGTTTTTTACCTTCCGGGAAAATTTTTCCAACCATTCCCTTAATATACTGGACTCCATACTTTTCTACTGCTCTTCTCTGGAATTCATCAAAATTCTTTCCAGGTGTACGTACATCTATATAGAATACATATGCCTCTATATCAGGATATTTTTCTTTTATTAACATGGAATGCTTAGCAGTATACATACAACAAATTTTTGAACAATATGATTTACCTCTTTCAGTTTTATCTCTGGAACCGACACATTGTATAAATACGACTTTTTTTGGTTTTTCTCCATCAGATGGACGGACAAATTTTCCGCTTGTAGGTCCTGCAGCATTGGTAAGTCTTTCAAATTCAAGAGATGTAATGACATCTGGATGATCATATTGATATTCTCCAAATTTATTCAAATCAATGATATCGTAACCGCTGGCTACCACTATGGCACCATATTCTTCAGTTATTATTTCATCTTTATCATCAAATTTAATAGCTCCTGACGGACATAATTTTTCACATAAGCCGCATTTACCTGTTTTTAATTTAATACACTCCTCTGTATCGATTACCGGTACATTGGGAACAGCCTGGGCAAATGGTATATACACCGCCCCTCTGTTTTTAAGTCCCTCTTCAAATTCACTTTTAGCTTTTTTAGAAGGACATTTTTCAGTACATATCCGGCATCCGGTACATTTATCCATATCAACATAACGAGCTTTTTTCTTGATGTCTACATTGAAATTTCCCACATAACCGCTAATTTTTTCAACCTCACTATAGGTGTGGAGAGTTATATTTGGATGTTTAGCAGCATCAACCATTTTTGGTGTTAAAATACATGCTGAACAATCCAGTGTAGGAAATGTTTTATCCAGTTGTGCCATCTTTCCACCAATACTAGGTGTTTTTTCTACAATATCTACCTTGTATCCGGCATCTGCAATATCCAGTGCAGACTTGATACCGGCTATTCCACCACCAATTATCAGAGCTTTTTTTACTACTTCTATCTCTCCTGGAACCAATTCGCTGTTCAAAGTAGCCTTAGCCACTGCGGCTCTTGTCAGAGCTATAGCTTTTTCGGTTCCAGCTTCTTTATCTTTATGTACCCATGAACACTGTTCCCTTATATTGGCAATTTCAACTAAGTATGGATTTATTCCAGCTTCCTCTGCAGCCCTACGAAATGTATTTTCATGCATCCTAGGAGAACATGCTGCAACTACAACCCGGTCTAAGTTATGTTTAGCTATAACATCCTTCATCATATTTTGCCCAATCTCAGAACACATATACTGATAATCTGCAGCATATGCAACTCCTGACATTTTTTTTGCTTCTTCTACAACCTGTTTTACATCGACAGTAGCGGCTATATTTGAACCGCACCAGCATACAAAAACTCCAATTTTTCGCAACTTTATACCTCCTTGCAAGATAATAACCTATCTTTATTTACTGTATTTACGAAGTGCACTTACAACAGCCTGTTGTGGCATTTTTTGGTCTGTCATCAACTGACCTATATTTTGAACTTTTAATCTATCGTTGCCTTTCTGTCTCAAACTGATAAGACGTATAGCCTCCATGAGTTTAGCCAGATCAACTCCCCTTGGACAACGGGCTGCACAGGTAAAACACGATGCACAGCTCCAGATTGTTTTACTTTGAATGACCTTATCAAACTGACCCAATTGAAGGTGTCTCAATATTTGATGAGGAAGTATATCCATCTCTGTAATTGCCGGACAGCCTGCTGTACATTTTCCACACTGCATACAGTCATTGACCATCTCATTACTTATTTTTTTTATCTGTAAGATATCTTTTTCATATTTATCGGGAATATGTTTTGTTCTACTCATTTTCCGCCTCCTAATAAAAATAATTATTTCACGTCTAAAGCTTCAGCTAAAAGTTCTGTAAAATAAACAACCGATATATTATTGACCTTAGCTTCGTGACTGTTCTCTAAATTATATTTGCATAGAGGACATGCAGTTACGATCTCTTGAATTTCGTTTGTGACAGCAGATTTTATAATATTATTTGTCATCTCTTCTGTTATAGATTTATTTTCGGTTACCAGATACCCCCCGCAGCACTCTGTTCTGTAGGGATATTTTACAGCTTTCCCTCCTAATGCATCTATAAAATTCTCAATGATAACAGGATTTTCTGAATCATCAAACTTCATATCTTTCTCTGGCCTGAGAAGAAGGCATCCATAATAAGCTCCTATTTTACGGTCATTGAGAGGTTTTTTTACTTTTTCAGATAATTTTTTGAATCCATAATCATCTCTTATCATCTCTAAAAAATGAATGACCTCTCCATCTCCATTGTAATTATTTTCAAGCTGGAGGTAGTTATTGACCTTGTCTCTGACTTCAATTTTTTCCTTCATATCTTCATTGACCCTTTTAATAACATGGTGACAGGCAGAACAAAGAGTCACCAGTTTTTCACCCCTATCCTGTGCTGCTGCAAGACTTCTAACGGAAGATAATTTTGTAACTATTTCATCTTCGCCCATTGGATACACAGCACCACAACACTGCCAGTCTTTTTGTTCTGTCAATTCAATCCCCAATTCATTGGCTGAATCCAGAGCAAATTTTTCAAGTTCCTGTGCTTTTGTTTTTAAGGTACATCCCGGATAATAGCTATATTTCATTTATTTAATCTGTACCTCAAAATATTAAGAGTACAGACCTTCACCCCCCTTTTCAAATTTAATTCTTATTTTTTTATTTTTTTAACAAAATTTGTTGTAAAAAAAATTGATATTATATCAATTTTTGATTTTAAAATAAACATTCTAAAAAATATAAGAATGAATTGTAAAAAAATACTATAAAAATATATCTGCTAATATATATAACCCAAAATAATAAAAAAATCAACTAAAATAAAATAAAAAATATATTTAATATTAGTACAGTTTCATTTTAAAGTTTTTTATTTTAATACAAAATAAATCTAGCCCCATAATATTTCATGGGGCTTTTAAAATTTGACTGTTTTATTGATTTTTTATAATTTAGTATAGACTATTTGATTTTTTTTATCTTTAAATTATAAAAAATAAGTTCTTCTGTTATGAGCTATTATAATTATTTTCTTGTTAAATTATTTTCAATAGTGATTTTTTTAACAGTTTCAGCTACTACTGATGCTACTCTTTCATCAAATGGACTAGGAATAATGTAGTCCGGTCTTAATTCCTCTTCCTTCAATACATTGGCAATACCATATGCAGCTCCTATCTTCATCTCATCGTTGATGACTGTAGCTCCAGCTTCTAATGCACCTTTAAACAGTCCTGGGAATGCCAATACGTTGTTTACCTGGTTAGGGTAATCTGATCTACCTGTTCCCACTACTGCAGCTCCAGCTTCTAATGCATCTTCAGGCATGATCTCAGGTGTAGGGTTTGCCATAGCTAAAATAATAGGGTCTGGATTCATAGATCTGACCATATCCTTAGTTACCATTCCTGGTGCAGATACTCCTACGAATACATCTGTTCCCTTTATTAATCCGGCAACTGAATCTTCTTCTAAGTTTTCTGGTGTATCTATAATGTTTTGATCCAATAATTCCTTTACGAGGAATCTGTATTTGTCGTATTTATCCTGCATTATAACGCCCTTTGAATTATAAGCGTATAGTGATTTTACTCCTAACTTTTTAAGCATTCTAGCTATAGATGATCCAGCAGAACCAGTTCCAATCATGGATACCTTTAAGTCAGAGATATTTTTTCCTAATAATTTACACGCGTTTATTATTGCAGCTGTAGTAACTATTGCTGTACCATGCTGGTCATCATGGAATACAGGAATGTCTAATTCTTCGATTAATCTTCTTTC
>CAZUGM010000047.1:0-11703 GCA_964619915.1 uncultured Fusobacteriaceae bacterium
ATTGTATATATGTGATGATGTTTTATACTTAAAGAAACGAGGAGAAAGAATATGAAAGATTTAATTAGTATAAATGAAGTGTCTAAATATCTGGGAATAACAACGAGAACAATTAGATATTAAGAAGAATTAGGTCTTATAACTCCTATTCAAGAAGGAAGAGGAAAGAGGAGTTATTCCAGAGAAAATATAAAAAAATTAATGTATATAAAAGAACTAAAGGATAAGGGGTGTCCTTTAAAGGAGATTCAAGAATTATTTGGCGGGAAATGCTGTAATGAAAAATTTAATATTTTGAGAACGATACATGATGAAAATATAAAGAAGATAAAGGAATTGAAAGAACAGAATAATAAAATACAAGAAGAACTTCAGATAATAGAAAAGCTGGGGGATAAAAATGATGCTTTTGAGATAAAAAAATTTAAAAAGAAAAAATACAGATCCTTGAGGGAAAGAATACCGATTGATATAGACAGGGAGATCGAAGCTATTTGGGATTTTGGAAATAATAACAGTAATTCTATGGGACATTTAGGAGCGGAAATAGTCTATGTGATAGAGGAAGACAATTTCAAGAAAAAAAAATGGGAACTGTTTGATTATATCTATTTAGATCAGGGGAAAAAAAATAACGAGATAGAAGAAGGAAACTATCTTGTGATGTATACAAGAAACGATGTACATGGAAGAAAAAAAAGTATGAAGCTTTTTGTAGATTATATAGAAAAAAATAAACTTGAAACAGAAGGATCATTTTATATGGTTCCAAGGGCTAATATCCTCTGTAAATCAGAGCAGAAATTTTTAGTTATTTCGGAATTCAGAATAAAACTTTTAAAAAAGTAGCAGAAAATGCTGCTTTTTTTTTGGAATTTTTATTATAATATGTCCTTTTTTTTGTCATATTTACTGTATATTTTGATTTTTTTTAAACCTAAAATTAACACGACATTAACCTAAGGTTAAAAAAAACTAAAAAACGGGACGCATTACTGGTTATCTATGCTAGGAAAAATAAGGTTTTAGGTTTACGTTGTGTAAGTTTTGTTTGACAAAAAAACAGAACTTGCATATAATGCTCTTGAGAATTAAATAACTATAGAGGAGATTAAAGATGAATAATAATGTAAAAAAAGGGTTGTTTTTTGGAATATTAGTAGGATTTGCATGGGGATTGGATACGGTATTGATGGGGATGGTTGGACAGAACCCAGTATTACAAGGGTTTAAATCAAGTGCATTGGTATCAGCATTCTTACATGATGGATTTTGTTTTTTTTGGTTAGCGGTTGTTATGTTTTTCAGAAAAGAACTTATGGGAGTTTTCAAATTGTTGAAAACTAAAAAAGGTAAGGTATCACTTTTGGCAGCGGTAGTCGGAGCTCCTGTGGGAATGAGTGGTTATGTTATAGGAATTAAATATGCAGCACCAGCTTATGCATCAAGTATTTCGGTTATATATCCAGGTGTTGGAGCTATCCTTTCTTATTTTATACTGAAAGAAAAACTTTCTATGAGAGCGGTAATAGGAATAACTATCAGTTTAATAGGTTCAGCAGCTCTTGGATATTCAAAAGTAGATCTTTCACTATACCCGGATTTTTATAAAGGAATGGCCTTTACTTGTATAGCAGTCCTTGGATGGGCATTTGAAGGAGTTATTATCGGTTATGCTATGAAAAAAATAAAAGATGAAGATCATGTAAAGGCATCACCTCAGCAATTTCTTACAGTTAGATATTTAACTTCATTTGCTGTATATGCTTTAGTAATTATGCCAGTAGTTGGTGGGTATCCAGTAGTAGCTAAAATTGCCCAGAGCAGAGATATATTATATTTTGCCGGGATTGCTATTTTGGGAGCTACAACATACCTTTCATGGTATAAGGCAGTAGATTACATTGGGGCTGCAATGGGAACAGCTCTTAACAGTACAGCGGCATTTTGGGCAATTATATTCAGCTGGTTGATATTAGGAACTGAGATCACACCTTATTTAGCTGTATGTGGAGCAGTAATAATCGTAGGAGTATTTATCTTTGCTATAAACCCCAATGATTTTAAAAAGAAAAAAAATCTTGAAGTTAAAACTGAAAACAATTAAAAAAATCATAAAAATAGAGATAGTTTGAAAAGGAGCAATAATATGTTAAAAAAAGATATAATTGATAATATGCAGAATATTGTTGACAACTGTATGGGAGACTCTAAGCCAGCGTGTCAATCAGCATGTCCAATGCATACCGATATAAAGAAATACGTAAGATTGATAGGAGAAGGAAAAGGAGAAGAAGCAATATCTGTAATTAGAGAAAAACTTTTTTTACCAAAAACATTAGGAAGAATTTGTGCTCACCCATGTGAAGGCGGATGTAGAAGAGGGGATGAAGACAACCCAATATCCGTTACAAACCTTAAAAGATATGCAGCCGACAACTTTGATAACCATGAAAAATGGGATACCTCAAAAGAGGCTGAAACAGGAAAAAATATTGCTATTATCGGATCGGGACCAGCTGGAGCACAGGCAGCTGTAGATTTAGCCAGAAAAGGTCATAGTGTAACAATCTATGAAAAACTGGATGTAGTCGGCGGAATGATGAGAGTAGGTATTCCTGAATACAGACTACCCAGACACATTATAGATGAAGAATATTCTTTGCTTGAAAAATTAGGAGTAGAGATAAAGCTTGGAGTAGAAATCGGAGTAGATATAGAATTTGAAACTCTTAAGAAAGAAAACGATGCTGTGATCTTAGCTGTTGGAAAACATATGGGAAGGGTAGATAGAAGATTGGAAAATCACGACACTGAAGGAGTTTATTCGGCAGCAGAGTATTTAAAAGAGATTTCTTTAACAAAAAATGTTAAGGGTGCAGGAAAAAAAATAGCGGTTATCGGTGGCGGAGATGTTGCCATGGATTGCGCCAGAGCATCCCTTAGAGTTGATGGTGTGGAGGAAGTTCATGCTGTATGTTTGGAATCTACTTATGAAATCATGGCTTCATCTATGCATGAAATTAAAGGTGCACTTGCAGAAGGCATTAAGATAAACCTGGCTGCAGGAACCAATAAAATAATTGCAGGTAAAGACGGAAGAATAAACGGACTTGAAATTAAAGAATGTATATCTCTATTCGATGAAGATAAAAGATTTAATCCGAAATTTAATGAAGAAAACAAAAGAATATTAGATGTAGATACAGTAGTATTTGCTATAGGACAAGGTGTAGATTCATCTTTCGACAAAAAAGAAACGATAGCTAAAAAAGGTAACGGAACTTTTGAAACAGATGAATTTACATTACAATCAATTAACGATGAAAAAGTATTTGCAGCAGGAGATTGTGTTTCGTCATTTGTAGTAATTGGAGCAATGTCAGAGGGAAGAAGGGCAGCTACTTCTGTAGACAGGTTCTTAAAAGGAGAGTCAATATCTGAAGGAAGGGTAAAAGAGGAGGAGATGTCATGTGAGACAAAACTTTATATGCCTACTGAATACCTTTCAGAAGGATGGGATTTGGCTGAAAAAGTAGAAAGAGTATCTGCAAATGAGTTAAACCCATCAGAAAGAATAAAATCTTTTGACGAGGTTGAATATGTATTTACAAAAGAGCAGGCAGAAAAGGAAGCTAACAGATGTCTTCAGTGTGAATGTAAACTCTGTATGAAAGAGTGTATGATGATGGGAGAATATACATCATGCCCCAAGGAACTATTTGAAGAATATCTGGAAAAAGGATATGAAAACATGGATATGAATATAGCTTATTCATGTAATGAGTGTAGTCAATGTACTATAAAATGTCCAAATGATTTTAAAATTAGGGAAAATTTTATGGATATGAGAAAAGGTTATGTAAAAGCCAATGACGGTCTTTCACCACTTGAAGGGCATACTGCTTTAGATGACGGACAGGAACTGGAGTGCAGTAAAAAATATTCGGTAACAATTAAAGCAAAAAAGAAAACTAAATATGTACTGGTACCTGGATGTACAGTATCTGCGTCATTACCAGAACATATCGAAAATACACTTCTACATATGAAAGAAGTCTTGGGTGAAGAGGTAGGGGCAGTACTTCAATGCTGTGCAAAACCAACTTTGATAATTGGAGAAGAAGAGTTATTTGAAGAAAGATTTTCTCGTGTACAAAAAGAAATTGACAGCACAGGAGCTGAAATAATAGTAACACTATGTCCATCTTGTTATATGACTTATGATGAATATGCAACTCAGGAAGTTATTTCTTATTGGGATATTATGCAAGAAAAGATGGGAATTCCAAAAGAACAACCGAAAGTAGGGGAATCTTCAGATGTAATATTTAATATTCATGATGCCTGTCCTACAAGAAATATAGGATCACATCATGAGAGTGTCAGATGGATATTAAAGGAATTGGGTTATAACTATGAAGAGATGAATAATATCAAAGAGAATACAAGATGTTGTGGTGTGGGTGGAATGTTAGGCTGTATAAATGAAAACCTATACAAAGACATAGTGAATAGAAGGGTTAATGATGCTACCCAAGATCATATTATCTCTTATTGTGGTTCGTGCAGAGGATCTATGGAATTAGGTGGATTGGATTCACTACATATATTAGATTTGATTCATGGTGATTGTTATATGAAAAAAGATGCAAAGAAAAGAAGTGACAACTATGGTTTCCACAATAGATTGGATTCTAAAAAAAGATTGAAAAAATATACAAATTAAAGTGTTAAAAAAATTAAAAGTTCTCTTAGGAGGACTTTTTTTTCATTCTTCACATTAACTTCACAAAGATCGATTATTATAACTATATAAAGAGGATAAAATAATTAAATCAGGGAGTGATTAAAATGAAAAAGAAAATAATAGTAGGTTTATTGATGGTATCGGCGCTATCTTTTGGAGCAGGAAATAATATGAAAAACATCAATAACAATGGACAAAGAGGATTTTATCATACTCAAATGATGAGCAACTTATCGGAAAAACAACAGACAGAATTAACTGAGATGATGGAAGACAGAAGGGAAGCTAACTATAAAAAGGGTCTGGATATCAGATCCAAACAATTGGAGTTGGAAAAATTATTAGCAGAAGACAAGGTTAATTGGAAAAGTGTAGAAAGGGTAAATAAACAGATATCGGATATGAAAGCTAAGCAGAGGTTGGATGGCATGAAATTTAGAAGCCGTGTAGAAGATAAATACGGGATATCTATGGGTCATAAGGGGATGAGAGATACAGGCGGAAGACATATGAAGAATGGACATATGAGAAATGGAAATCATATGAATGGCGGAAATGGATATAGAAATAATAACTAAAATCTAATAAATAAAAATAGGAGCCCTTAGGGGCTCCTATCTTTTATCCCATTAATTTTTTCAAATATTTGAAAAAATCCTTCTTGTGTTCTTCCGATGTAATACAGACGTTGGAAAACATCTCCATAATTTCCTGGTTAGTACTGTTGAGAGCTGATTTTACAGCCAGGGACTGATTTAATATATCACCGCAATATTCCCCGTTTAGGAGCATTTTTTTCATTCCTTTTATCTGGCCTTCAATTTTATTTAACCTGGTGATGATACTTTTTCTCGCTTCTATTATCTCCTCATCGTTTAATTTTGAAATGGTACAGATCAGATCGAGATCCTGCTGCCAAGATTTTAACCCGCCCTTCATCTCATAGATATTTTCAAATCCTAAATCAGCCATCTCAATACAGGCCTTTTTACTTATGTGTCCAACGGCACAGTAAATAAGATATGTTTTATTTCTATCCATTTTTTTTATTTCTCTTTTGAAGATACGCGGTTTTTCAAAGTCTATCAAGACAGCACCATCTAACCTTCCTTCGTATAAAAATTCCTTTTCAGTCCTCACATCGATGATAACGAGGTCACGTTCTTTTGTTATCAGTTTTTTTGTTTCTTGAGGAGTGATAGAGTTGTATATAGTTGTCATTGTTTCATTTTTCATAGATAAATACCTCGTAAATTAGATTTTTAAGATAAGGATATTATAACCTCAGGATTAGTTTATGTCAATTTGTGGAAATTAAAAATAATTTAAAAGATTGTTAAAAAATTCTAGAAATATTATTTATTTTATGGAATACTGTAGTAATAAATAAAAAAATTAGTATTACAACTATTAGATGTCGAGTGCTTTTTAGTACTGAAAAAGAAAGGAATGAACTGAATCAAGATGAGACGGTGTAAATTGTAGTAAATATACTTGACTCTCTATTTCTAATTTGATATACTGGTACCGGGTATAACAAATTAGGAAAATTGATATAGATGTGAAAAAAAATACAATGGAAATCGGGAGGAGTGCAAATGAGTAAAAGAATACTGGTAGTAGGTGGAGTAGCAGGCGGAGCATCAGCGGCAGCAAGATCAAGAAGATTAGACGAAAATGCAGAAATAATAATGTTTGAGAGAGGTCCGGTAGTATCGTTTTCAAACTGTTGTTTACCATATCATATCTCTGGTTTAGTTGAGCAGGAAGAAACATTAATATTGATGACACCGGAAAAATTTAAAGGTCAATATAAGATCGATGCAAGGGTAAACAGTAATGTTGTATCTGTAAATACAGAAGCTAAAACAATTGAAGTGGAAAATACTTTAACTAAGGAAGTAACCACTGAAAAATATGATGCACTAGTAGTATCTCCTGGAGCAGATGCCATTGTACCTCCTTTTAAAGGATTGGATAAGATAGATAACTTCGTATTAAAGACAGTACCTGATGTTTCTAAGATAATGAAGTTTGTAAAAGCTAAAAACCCTAAGCATATCACTGTAGTAGGTGGAGGATTCATAGGGTTAGAAGCTGCTGAAAACTTGAGAGAAACAGGGATCGAAGTTACTTTAGTAGAAGGAACCGATCAAATAATTCCGTTTGTAGATAAAGAGATATCTTATTTTGGGCAGGCAGAAATGGTTAAGCATGGAATCGAAGTAGTGTTGGAAGACCTTGTAGAAGGATTTGACACCAAAAAAGTATTGTTAAAATCTGGAAGAGAGATAGAGACCGATGGAGTAATCCTGGCTATAGGAGTAAGACCATCTACCGGTTTCTTAAAGGATTCAGGAATAGAATTAACAGATAGAGGATACATAGTAACCAATGATAACTATGAAACAACAGCAAAAGATGTCTATGCAGCAGGTGACGCAATCTTAGTTAGAAACCAGTTAACTGGAAACTTATGTCCGCTGGCAATGGCAGGACCTGCCAATAAGCAGGGAAGATTAATTGCTGACAGAATAAACGGTAGAGAGATAAAAAATAACGGTTATATCGGATCGGGAGTAGTTAAATTATTTGACATAAATATAGCTTCTACAGGATTATCTGAAAAGATGTTAAAAGATTCGGGGATAGACTATGAAGTAGTCTATGCAGCACCTCCAGGAATAGTAGGAATCATGCCGGGAGCACACTTGGTATTCTCTAAACTGTTATTTGAAAAGAAAACAGGGAAAGTATTGGGAGCTCAGTTTGCAGCAACAGGAGCACCGGATAAGAGAGCAGACGTAATAGCGACAGCAATAAAAGCCGGAATGACAGTAGAGGATCTATTTGATTTAGAGCTAACTTATGCTCCTTCATTTGGAACTGGTAAAGATGTAGTGAATAAGATCGGATATATCGGTTCAAACTTAAACGAAGGTGCATTCAAGCAGGTAACGTTTATGGAAGTATATGACCTGTTAAAAGCCGGGGAGCAGGTTATCGACGTTAGAGAAGTTTGTGAATATGAGGCAGGGCATATAAAGGGAACTGTAAATATTCCTATGAGTGTTATGAGAGAAAGATTGGATGAACTGGATAAAACAAAGACAGTATACGTTCACTGCAGAACGGGAGAAAGAAGTTATAACATGACATTGATGCTTCAGGCAAACGGTTACGATGTTAAGAACGTTGCAGGAAGTTATGAATTTGTAAAGATGTATGAAGAGGTATCTTGTTATAACGATAAAACAAGGGAAGAGATTATGGTCGGTGACTGTGTCGGTTGTTGTGCAACTTTAGAAAATACAAAATTCTAATAAAAAATTGGTTTAAATAATTAAAATAAGAGGAAGGAAACCTTCCTCTTAGATTTAATAATATATAACGTGAAAAAATATACAAAATTTAATTATTATTTTAGGAGGTATGAAAATGAAAAAGGGTCAAAATTTGGCAGGATTAATAGTACTAATACTAATGTTAATTGTAGGTAAAACAATGTTAGGCAGCTCAATGTTATTTTTTAGATTATTAGCTGGAGCAGGATTTGGATATGCATTAACTAGGGGATTCATGGGGTTTGCAGGATCGGTAAACAGAGCTTATAATACAGGTTCAACAAAATTAATGAGAGTACTGGCTTATATGTTCTTGGGAACATCTATCTTATCGGCGGCATTTCTTTATAATACAGATGCCAGCTCATATGATCTTTGGGTAAACCAGGTTAACTCTGGATTGATCCTTGGTGGAATCATGTTTGGGTTTGGTATGACATTTTCAGTTTGTTGTGCATCAGGAGTTTTAACAGACGTTGTTACAGGATTTTCAAGAGGGTTCGTTACTCTTATCTTCTTCGGTATGGGTGTTTTCTTGGGATTTCCTTTCCAAAGAGCTGCTACTTGGGTGAAAGAGGCTGGAATTCCAACAGACTGGATTAGAAAATCATGGTTCACATCTGAAACAGGTGCAAAGTTATATAACGGGGTTTATTTTCCGGATCTATTTAAATGGGATGGATTAGACGGGTATTTAGGAGCGGTTTTATTAACTTCATTCCTATGCGGTATAGTAGTTTATTTATCTAAAAAATATGAATCATCTAGAAGAGTATCTGGAACTTTTACAGGGGTACCTAGTGAAATCGAGCAAGTTAAAATCGTTACACAGGATAAAGACAGCAATAAAGAGTTCAAATTATTAAGCGAAGAAACATACACAAGATTATTTGTTACACCGTGGTCTATGAAAGTAGGTGCATCGGTAATAGCTGTTATATTCACATTGTTAATGGGTGTAACTAAAGCCGGATGGGGAGCTTCTACACCTTACGGATGGTGGTTCGGAAGATTCTTAATGGTATTTGGAGTATCACCTGAATCATTATCTAACTTCACAAATTTCCCAGTGAAATTATATACGATGCCATTTTTTGCTCATCCGATCAATGTTCAAAATATTGGAATTATGGTAGGAACGGTAATTTGTTTACTTTTAGCCGGAACATTTACTAGTACAGCAACAAGCGAAATCAAAATAACATTCAAACAGGCATCTCTATATGCTATGGGTGGATTATTCATGGGACTTGGAACTAGACTTGCAAATGGTTGTAATGTAGGAGCACTATATACTCCGATTGCAAACTTCTCACTATCTGGATGGATCTTCTTTGCCGCTTTAGTAGGTGGAGGAATCTTAGGAAACAGAGTTGCAGCAAAAATAAAATAATATTTTATTCATTATTTTGAATAAGCAAAATGTCTTATAAACTCTTGATTCGAGGCAGTATTATAGAGTTAAAAGTAGTGGTGAAAATATAGTTTATAAAAAAATATGTTTGACAAATATAACTGAAATGGATATACTAGTCTCAACATAAAAATATATGAATGAAGATAGAGGTTGCAGACCTTAGGAGTATTTTGGAGGAGTCGGATAGATTTTGAGACCAAAAGAAAGGAAGTTTTGCCGAAATTTAAGATTTGTCGAAATCTTAGGTTGGGACTATGGATAATATCTGTAGGACTGTCATTATCAGATGATAATGGGGAGCTGTCGAATGATTTTAAGATAAAAACCTATTATACATAATTATGGGTTTATAAATTAGAGTTATCGGTAGAGATCCGATAACTCTTTTTTTGAGTTAAAAGATCTCCTTTCTTCAAAACATTTAGGAGGAAAGACATGAGAGGTATAATAATTGTATTGTTGTTAGGAATTATGAGTAGTTTAGGATTTGGAGCAGACGCATCAGAGGCAGCGTTAAATTTAGGAGTGTGGACACTTTTACCGCCGGTTATAGCTATAACGTTAGCGTTTATTACTAAGAATGTAATTTTATCATTATTTATAGGGATCTATTCAGGGTCGTTCTTGTTAGGAATAACTCAGGGGAAAAATTATCTGTTTAGCTTATTGGGAGGATTTTCCGATATAACTAACAGAATCATCGGATCTATGGCGGATTCATGGAATGCAGGTATAATCTTACAATGTTTAACTATCGGTGGATTGGTAGCATTGATCTCGAAGATGGGAGGAGCGAGAGCCGTAGCAGAATCTCTGGCTAAAAGAGCTAAGACTCCTAGATCAGCTCAATTGATCACTTGGGTTATGGGATTATTTATCTTCTTTGATGACTATGCCAACGCACTTATTGTGGGACCGATCATGAGACCCATAACGGATAAGATGAGAATATCGAGAGAAAAGTTAGCTTTCATAATAGATTCAACAGCAGCACCGATTGCAGGAATAGCTCTTATATCTACCTGGGTAGGATATGAGATATCAGTAATAAAAGACGGGTATTCACTTATAGGGATGGAAAATATAAATGCATACAGTATCTTTGTACAGACTATTCCATATAGATTTTATAATATCTTGATGCTGATATTTGTAGCCTCTACAGCATATTTCCTGAGAGAATTTGGTCCCATGGCTAAAGCTGAAAAGAGAGCCAGAACAACTGGTCAGGTGACAAGTGGTTCAGCAGCTACAGTCAGCGAAGAGGAAGCTAAGATGATAGCTCCTAAAGAGGGAGTTGTGTTAAACATATGGAATGCTATCATACCGATTATGGTATTGATCATAGGTTCATTTGTAGGTTTCTACCTGAATGGAAAGGGTTATTTAGAGGGAGCGGTACTTGAAACTGTAAATAATTCTCCACTGTCGTTCTATGCTATCAGAGAAACTTTTGGAAATGCAGATGCATCATTGGTAATATTCCAGGCAGCATTATTTGCATCTATTGTAGCGATCGTTATGGGAATATCTAAGAAAATATTTAAATTTTCAGAGGCTATCGATACTTGGGTACATGGAATGAAATCGTTGGTGATTACAGGAGTTATCTTGTTATTAGCTTGGTCATTGACTTCTCTGATAAAAGAATTAGGAACATCAATCTATCTGGTAAACGCATTGGCTGGAACTATACCAAAAGCAATTTTACCGTCGATCATATTTGTCTTGGGATCGGTAATAGCTTTTTCTACAGGGACATCATATGGAACTATGGGAATATTGATGCCGTTAGCAATACCATTAGCTAATGCAATCGGTGGAGCTGCCGGATTGTCAGGAGAGACGCTGTCATCATATATAATAATGAGTATAGGAGCGGTTCTTACAGGAGCTATCTTCGGGGATCATTGCTCACCAATATCTGATACAACTATTCTTTCATCTATGGGAGCTGAATGTGATCATATAGAGCATGTAAAAACTCAAATTGTGTATGCACTGATGGTGGGAACTATCACGATATTATTTGGATATCTGCCAGCTGGAATGGGAGTATCTATCTATGCTGTTTTACCTGTATCCATACTAGCTACTATACTTACTGTAAGGTTTGTAGGTAAGCCTGTAGAGCAAGTATCGGAGACAAGGGAAGAAGTGGAATTAGTATAAAATTTAGCAGACCTAGTCGG
>CAZUGM010000048.1:0-11680 GCA_964619915.1 uncultured Fusobacteriaceae bacterium
GTATTAGAAGGAGTTTTGACTTGTGGAGCCTCTCTTTTATCCAACCCATTGAATAAAAAAGCAATAATTCCTATACATATTATGATACTCAAATAAAGCCGTTTGGTCTTCATGGGGAGTCATTCAATTTTTCATCGGTTATGCCTGAGTCAATAACTTTGTTAAAATAAGAAGAAAATTTTCTGCCATTTTGTTTGTTAATTTATGCAGTTTGGCAACATATCCCATTTGATCGATTATATCCAGGGTATTCCCACTCATGGGACCATCTGTTCCAAGGCCTATTCTAAGCCCTTCATCAAACATCTTCAACGCCGGAGATACACCTTTTGCAGATTTAATATTGGCTACCATATTATGTGCTACTCCTATATCTCTTTTTTTCATGAGGGCGATATCACTGTCTGTTACAAAAATACAATGTGCTCCCAGAAATCTTTCATTTAATAAACCTACAGAATCCAAGTATTCAATAGGGGTCATATTATATTTTGTTTTAAATCTGTCAAATTCTTTTTGAGTTTCTGCCACATGCATAGAAAGCGGAACATTATATTTTTGAGATAGATTCCCTATCTTTTCCAGATCTTCCTGTTTAACGCTATGAGGTGCATGAGGTCCAAAACCAGGAGTAATCAATTCATCATCTTTATATTTTTCCACAAATTCTATTGCCATCTTTATTTTAGCATCTCCATCTTTCCCATCTGCTGTAGGGTATTTAATGATATTTTGCATCATTATTCCCCTCAAACCAATTTCTTTTACAGCTTCTGCTGCACTTTCTTCAAACAGGTACATATCCACCATAGTTGTAACTCCCCCCTTGGCCATCTCTATGGAACCATGGATAGCACCGATATAAACCATCTCTTTAGATACCATCTTATTTTCCAGGGGAAATATATACCTGTTTAATCTGTCTGGAACATCATCTGCTAAACTCCTAAATACACTCATGGAAATATGGGTATGGGTGTTTATCATCCCCGGCATGATGATCCCCCCATCTGCATCTATTATTTTTTTCGAAGAATATTTTTTCAGTATTTTTTTATCTCCTACCTCCACTATCTTATTTCCTTTGACAACTACTACACCATTGTCTAGTATCTCTTTTTTCCCATTCATAGTCAAAACTATTCCATTTTTCACTATTAGATCTACTTTTTTTGATGCTTTTACTTCTGCATTATTAAAAGCAGACAATGAAGCAAGTGATCTCAATAATAACTTTTTCATCTATCCTCCCTCATATAAGTTGATCTATTCTATTATATCACTCAGGTATTTATATCTCTACTTATTTTAAAAAAGTGTCATGACGTTGCATCCAGATAAACACAATTCAGATTTTTATAGTTTTTTTATTCATTTCATAAATTTTATAATTTCCTAGATAATAGAAAAGTGTCGCCGCGACACTTTCTGCTATATATATATTTTATAAGTTGATTAACCCTTTATCTTCATCATTGCTATTGACAATTTTAACTTTCCACTCTATACTGTTTACATATAAACAGTATAGGAGGTAAGTTCATGCTCTCAAAATATATCAGTATAACCTACAGACAATATCAACACTATATGAGGGAGGAGTTAAAAAAATATAAGATCGGTAACAGCGAATACCCCATCTTACTCTGTCTCAACAACAATCCTGGAATCTGCCAGAATGAAGTCTCCAGATTGACCAAATTAAATAAAAGTTTAACCTCTAGAGGGGTTAAAAAATTGATTGAATATGAATATCTATACCAGGAAGATGACCTTCATCACAAACAAAAACAAAAACTTTTTTTGACAAAAAGGGGAGAACAGCTAATCCCGGACTTAAAAAAGATTATCACCCACTGGAAGGAGATCATTCTAAAAGATCTGTCGGATTCAGAGATCGAGACCTTATATAGGGTTATGGAAAAAATAGACCAAAATTCAATGACCATTAAATAAAAAGTGTCGCGGCGACACTTTTTAATTTTTTTACTATTTTATCAGCATTTTTTTAGGAGTTTATATGAAAAATATAAGATTAGAAACAGAAAAAATATCAAAACTTTTATGGGAATATTCTATCCCTGCCATCACAGGAACATTGGTCTATATTCTATACAATATTGTAGACAGGATATTCATAAGTTTCGGTGTCGGAAGATTGGCTATCGCCGGAATAAGTATAGCACTACCGCTTTTCACCTTTATACTGGCAACAGGATTATTTATAGGGGTAGGAGGGGGAGCACTCATATCCATAAACTTAGGAAAGAAAGACAAAGACAAAGCAGAAGAGATCTTGGGAAATGCACTTACTTTATTTGTCGGAATGGGTATTTTATTTTCTATCTTTGGACTCCTCTTCCTAGACGATATTCTTTTATTGTTTGGTGCTACAGCAAATAATATCAATTATGCCAAAGATTATATGTCTATTATATTTTTTGCCACTACCTTTCAACTGTTATTCATAGGAATGAATAATATTATGAGGGGAGAAGGGAACCCAAAAGCAGCCATGAAGATGAGTATCATCGGATGCGGACTAAATATCTTATTGGATCCACTTTTCATATTCACACTGGATATGGGGATAAAGGGAGCAGCCATTGCTACAGTTATCTCAAATGTCCTTGTGGCGATACTTCAAATCAGGCATTTCTTAAAGGAAGACAGCAATATAAAGTTAAAACTGGTAAATTTAAAATTAAAAAAAGAGATCCTTATAGGGATAGCAGGTATCGGAATAGCACCATTTATCATGCAGATGTCCAATTCTATTGTGGTTATCTTTATCAATAAAAATTTAAATATCTATGGAGGCGATATTGCCATTGCCGCTTACGGAATAATCAACAGTATCAGCGTCCTTATGTATATGCCCATTGTAGGGATATATCAGGGCAGTCAGCCCATCTTAGGGTACAATCATGGTGCTAAAAACTTTAAAAGAGTCAGAGAAACATATAAACTCTCTCTTCTGGTGGCCATGAGTATTTCAGCCATAGGATTTTTTACAGCGATATTTATACCCCATATACTAATTTCACCATTTATCAACAACGATAAAACATTATTTGAACTGACAACAAATGCAACTAAAATATTTTTCAGTATGACTCTCTTCATGGGATTTCATATGATTGGAAGCAGTTATTTCCAAACAGTCGGGAAAGCAAAAATAACAACAGCTATAAATATCATTCGTCAATTTTTCCTTATGCTTCCGCTCCTGTATTTTTTACCTAAATACTATGGTGTAAATGGAGTTTGGATGGCTGTTCCAGTTACAGATTTCACCCTGGCTCTAATAACATCATATTTTGTAATTAAGGAGTTCAAAACTCTAAAGAAAAAATCAAATTTGAAAGAACCAGTTATAGAGGTATAGATATCCTGCAATAAAAAAAGCAAAAAGTGTCGCCGCGACACTTTTTGCTTTTTTTATCTTATATTAAGTGCTTATCCTTCTAAGATCTCTGCTGTAGCTTCATAATATGGTCCCTCTTCATCTTCCCCATATTCCACAAAAAAGGTTATTTGGAAGTCACCTAAGTAAAATCCAACTCCATTTCCATCTTTTTCCACAAAGTATTCCATCTTTTTTAATTTTGTTGTTAAGATTAACTCACCTATATCCTGCCTCATTTCAACTAATTCTTTCATATCTTCTTCCAAGTCAAAGCCCAACTCTTTCATCTTCTCACTGATTGCCACGACTCTTCTATCTAATTTTTCTCTCATCTCTTTATCCAATTTCATCACTTCCTTTAATTTTTAATTTTTATTCATTATACCATAAAAAATAAAACAAACTTATAATTCTTTCTTTCTGTATCCATCCCTTAATTTTATAGCTTTGTACTCACGAATGTCTCTTTTGGTATTCTTCAACCATATTCCCATAAAGATCATATTTATCCTTTGTTCATTCCCTCTTTGAACGCTTTTCATATTTTTCAATGAGATTACTATAGATATCATATTTATACGTAATTTTTTATCCTTCTATTCGTTCTCTTCTTTCTTCTGTAATCAGTTTATTGTTTTCATCATATGTGTATGTGATCTTATCTTTGGCATTACGAGTATGCAAACCTTCCCGTTCTAAACTTTTCTCCACAACTGATCATCATCATAAGAAGCATTAATTTTTTATACATCTTCCCACTCTGATTTTAATTTTTCCCCTTAAATGAATCTATCTTTAACTACGATATAATGATATGTGTCCAATCATTATCCAAATCAAAAGTGTCGCGGCGACACTTTTTGATTTATATATATTTAAATTTTATATTATAGTTCCTATCCTCTTCATATTCTACAAAATAGTCTTCTATAAATTGCCGTGGTCTTAAAAAAATATAGATTTAATAACCTTTTGCAGGTTAACCTGATTTTTAAAATTCAAAAAACATGAACAATATAAAATCCATATAACCTTTATAGATACAGGGATTTTAGATTTTATATGAACATTTTTTAGTATCGACTGATACTTTCTAAACTAAAAAACTAATGTTACAATAATAAAGAAACAGAACTTAAAAAAAATATAGAAACAAAAGGAAGTGATGGAATGGAATATGGAATTTTAAGCTTATTACCACCGATAGTTACCTTACTCTTGGCAATTTATACAGGTCAAGTTATTATCTCCTTGTTTTTAGGTATCGTATTCAGTAACCTGATAATTAATGGGTGGAACATCTTAGGAGCTTTAAACATGAGTTTAGAGGGAGTTATTCAGGTGTTCTCAGAGGGCTGGGCTACCAAAACTATAATTTTTGCATTTTTAATCGGAGGAATTATGACCTTGATCCAGGTCTCCGGCGGAGTACAGGGATTCGTAGAATTCTTAACCAAGAAAAAAAAGATAATAAAATCTAGAAAGGGGGTTATGCTATTAGCTTACTTTATTGGTATTGTAGTTTTTATCGAATCCAGCATTACCATTCTATTAGCTGGAACTGTAACTCGTGACCTTTCAGACAAATATAAAATTTCAAGGGAAAAATTAGCATATATCTGTGACTCTACATCTGCCCCTATCTGTGGATTAATACCATTAAATGGCTGGGGGGCCACTATATTAGGAATATTAGCAACTCAAGTCAGTGTAGGAGTTGTCCATATAAATCCAATTACGATTTTAATTAAAAGTATCCCCTACCAAATATATTCTATCGTTGCCATTGTCACAGTTTTTTATTTTATCATAACTGAAAATCATTTTGGTCCTATGAAAAATGCTCAAGAAAGAGCTCTAAAGGAGGGTAAAGTCATGGCCGATGATGCTACCCCTGTGGTAGAAGAAGAGGCTATCAGCTTACCTATAAAGGAGGGAACTGTAATCTCTATGTGGAATATGATCCTGCCTATCATGGTCATGGTCTTTATGATGCCTATAGGATTATATATTACCGGAAATGGAAATATGCTGGCAGGAAGTGGATCTACATCTCTATTTTGGGCAATCTCTACAACTACAGCTTTTACAGGTATCTATTATATCTCAAAAAAAGTGATGAATTTAAAGGAGTATATGAATTATCTGTATAAAGGTATAGGAGGGATGGCTCCCGTCTCCATGATACTAATCTTTGCCTTTGCAATCGGAAACTCCATAACTAACTTGGGAACAGGACAATATATAGCCAGCCTTCTAAATGGAGCTTCTATAGATCCTGCATTTACAGGGGTAATAATATTTATCTTAGCTGGATTAATGGCATTCGCCACCGGAACTTCATGGGGAACTTTTGCTATTATGATTCCTATTGCACTACAAACTGCTGTGGCTTTAGATGGAAATATCTATCTTGCAGTAGGAGCTGCTATCTCTGGAGGTATCATGGGAGATCATTGCTCCCCTATATCTGATACTACCATCATGTCATCCATGGCAACAGCATCGGATCATATCCACCATGTTAGAACCCAAATTCCATACGTTTTAATCAATGCAGGAATAAGTTCTGTCATATTTATTATTTTAGGGTATCTCGGTTAAAATTTAAAAAGGTTTATTAATATGGTTGATTTTACTCATATTTAAAAAAAATCTATTGACAAGTATAGGAGATTACTATATAATTTCCTATGTTAAGCATCAGTGGCGGAATGGTAGACGCGTAGGGTTGAGGGCTCTATGGGAGCTTTCCTGTGGGGGTTCAAGTCCCCCTTGATGCACCATAAAGATTAAGCGCAAATTTAAAGCCTATCTTTACTAGGTTTTTATATAATTAGATGTAAAATGGATGTTGTAATTAACATCCATTTTTTTAATTTCGGAACTCCTAAAATAGAAACCTATTATCAGCATGCTGATATTGGTTATAAATCCAACTGGATGCACTGCAAAGATTAAGCAATAAAATTTAATAAGCCTGTCTTGATAGCGGACCCCAGTGATGAAAATATAGTTATCGTGGATTGTCTGGTAAACAATCCTAGGCAGCCTTTTTCTACGTTCTATCAAAAACTGCTTGGCTAATAAAGCAAAACCTTAACGTAACTACACTATATGAAAAAGCCTATCCTAAGAGATCTACTTATATACTTTTAAGAACAACGCTGTGCATTAGCTATTAAACCACATGCACTATAGTCTTTTCTTTAATATTCACCCTAAAGTAACCTTCATGGATATTCCAATACTCAACAGATCTCTCTCCCACGATAGGGCAAGGGTGATTTTATATAATAGTCACAGGGCTATCCCTACTATCTACACCGAGGGAGGGCGGACGAACTGAATCCCCCATATGAGTAGCCCCTCACGAACGCTACCGCTTAGAGGGGGGTAGCCAAGGGGAGTGTGAGGGGAACGGCGAGGGGGGATGAAGTAAGCTCCCCTCGGCTGGAGATCCTCCCAGGCCGTCTCCAACAAGGACGAAAGAGGAAAGTGGATATTTGGTCATGCAGAAGCTGGTCTCCAGCCGAAACTTCGGAGAATCGCTTGGAATGGAAAAGATATTAGATATCTATTTTGAATATAATAATAGATGGTTTTGGGAAATATACCCGATCTTTTAAAGAATAAAAGGAATGTGTGGATAGGTATGGATATTTTAATTAGGAATGCTTATTAAAAAATAAAAAAGTTTGTAAATTTCTTTGGATGGGGTAATATCTTACAGATGAATATACAGGAGGATATTATGATGAATAATTAAGTCTAGAGGCCAGACAGAGATCATTTTTTTTACAGCTAAAAAAATGTGAACAAAATATGTTATAATCAAGATCAAGGCTAATATAAGAGGGGTGGGAGCATGATAAATAAAACTAACTAATAAAACAACAATAAATAAGTATATCACTGTTTATTGTTGTTTTATTTTAACCTTACATAGTTAAAATAAAATATAATTAGGAAGTGATATTTTGAATAAAATAAATATAATTGACTTAAGTTTTTCGTATAGTAGCCCTTATAGAGTTGTTTTTGATAAACTTAATTTAGAAATTGATAGAAATTGGAAAACAATCGTTTTTGGAAAAAATGGACGTGGGAAAACCACTCTTCTAAACTTAATAGAGGGTAAACTAACTAAAGATGGTGGAAAAATAATCTGTGACTGTAATTTTGTAAGTTTTGCATTTAATAAAAAACTAGAAAAAAATATCTTAGTTTTAGACGTTATAAAAGATAGCTTAGGAAAATATAGGGAATATGAATCTCTTATGGATATTTGTTTAGAAAATTTTAGTGATGATAATATTAATAAATATGGTGAAATTCTAGAAAAATATACTGAAATTGACGGTTATAACATAGAATTCAAAATCGAAAAAGAGTTGGAGAAACTAAACCTTTCAAAGAATATACTAAAACAAAGATACTCTACTCTGAGTGGTGGAGAGAAAACAAAGGTACAGCTTGTTTCACTATTTTTAGATGAAAAGAATTTCCCTCTTATTGATGAGCCTACAAATCATTTGGATATTGAATCTAGAAAGATTGTAGGAGAGTATCTTAAAAATCAAAAAAGTGGATTTTTATGTATCTCCCATGATAGGGAATTTTTAAACTTAGTTGGTGACCATGTAGTTCATCTGCACGATAAAAGAGAAGCTAGAATTCATAAAACTACATTCTTTAAATTTGAAGAAAATTATCTACAGTTATTAGAATCAGAAAAGAAACAAAATGAAAATCTAAAATCTAACATAAAGAAAAAAGAAGATAGCTTTAAACAAAAATCTGAATGGGCTGAAAAAGCTCAGAGGAAAATGGCAAAAACTACTGCTAGTGGAAGTAAAGGTGGGTTGGAACTTTTAGGAGTAAGGGCTAAGGCACTTATGAAAAGCGCCAAAGGGTATGAAAAAAAAGCTCGTGAACACATTGAAGCTAAGAAAAAACTAGTTAAAAATTTTGAAAAAGAATATGATATCAAATTTACTAATACTGATACCCTTCCCCATGAAATCTTAAGAATAGATAATTTAGATATTTTCTACGGTGATAAACAAGTAGTTAAAAACTTAACATTTGTTGTTAATAAAGGGGATAGAGTAGCTATTAGAGGAGCTAACGGTAGTGGGAAAAGCAGCATCATAAAAGCCATATTAAAACAAATTCCATATTTAGGAAATATTAAGCTGGACCCCAGGTTAAAGCTAGGCTATCTTGCTCAAGAACTCCTACCTCAAAATATAACCTTAGAGGATTACTTAGTAGAAAAAAGGATAGATATAAATAAGTTTACACCTTTTTTAGCAGCCTTTGATATGAGGGGAAACCTTCTAAGTAAAGATACCTCTCTACTTAGCCAAGGTGAAACTCGAAAACTCTATATGGCTCTCAATCTATACCATGATAATAATTTTTTTATTTGGGATGAGCCTTTAAACTTCTTGGATTTAGAGAGTAGAAAAAAACTAGAAAATGCCATATTAAAATATAACCCAACTATTTTATTTGTAGAGCACGACAATTTTTTTGTCGAAAAGGTCTCTACTAGAATAATTGATTTGGAAAATGAGGTGGTATAGGCACGCTCGGTTTTTTACCCGAAAACCCCACATTAGAAATATATCCCATAATTTAAATTAAGATATATACTAATTTTAATGGATAATATCAGTTTAACTGATATTATCCATTTTCTCATAAACTATAATTTTTGAATCTTAAAATCTAAAGATAGTTTTGAAACTAATTCATAAACATAATTGTCTGGTAAATATTAGAAAAACTATTCTCAAAATCTATGTATTAAAAATAGAGGTTGCTAAAAGAAAATAGCCCCATAGGGGCTATCTCTATGAAATAAGATACAAACAACTATCACTCTCTAAGATCTCATAGGTCCCACCGATGATAATATCTCTCCCATAGGCCTCATAATCGAAGTAGTCCTTAAAAATACCGGGTATCCTCTAAAAATCAATGATCTCTGCAAAATAATAACCAACTAACTCCTCGTCAGATAAAATGGACTCCCTACGGTCTATAATATCTATAGAAGAGCTGTTATAAGCTGACATAACATCATCTATCTGGTATGACTGTAGGAAGTAATCTCTAACAACTCTGGGCTCTATGGTCTCATAAATCTCCTCTACCCCATAACTATTAGAAACTCAGAAAAATATCTTTAATAATAAATTAGAGGTATATAATGATCAAAAGTTGTATGAAAGATATAGAAATATTACAGGTGAAAAATATATACCAAATAAGTATTATAAAATGTTTAAATATAGTTGATTTTAATTTGGCGATATGTTACTATGTTTAGAAATTTTTAAATTTTCTAATGAAATTTTAATAGGAGTGAGGAGAGAATGAAAAAAGCAGCAATAATATTAGGAACATTATTAATAATGGGGACCATTTCAAATGCAAATGAAGAAGCTATAGACCAGCTAAACAGAGATTTAGTTAAACTTCAGATAAATATGGTTGACGGAGATACCAGGCTATTAGATTCAATAGGAGAACTTACAAAAAACGATATCGCTATTACTGAAACTATATTTGATGTAAGAGAATCAATTGAAAGCAACAGAGAGGAAATAGACAGTGTAGCAGTTAAGTCAACTATAATGGCAAGTGAAAACTATGATGATATAGTGAAGAACTCAGGTGAGATTGAAGTTGTAAAAGGAGATCTTCAAGAACATAAGGAGATATCTGACAGAGCAATAGCAAGACTTCAAAGTGGCACAAAGGAAGTGGCTGATACTAAAGTGTTGGCAGAAACAAATGAAAAAAATATAGCTAATAATAAGGGAGAGATACAAAATAACTCAGAGAAAATAAATAATTTAGATAACAGAGTTAATAACCTACAAGGTGAAATGAATAAAGGATTTGCCATGAGTGCAGCTATGTCTAATGTTGACTTTCAAACTCTTGAAGTTGGTGAATTAGGTATAGGTGCCGGTGTTGGTAACTACCAAAACGCTCAAGCGATTTCTTTTGGATTAGGTCTTAGAGCTACAGAGAACCTTAGTATGAACGTCAAGGGTGCAATGTCTACAGGAATTAAGCAAGAAACAGTGATAGGAGCAGGAGCCACTTATAAAATAAGAGTATGTGGATCATAAAAATAAAGCCCTTCGGGGCTTTTTTTAATTAAAATATATAAATAAGTCTGAATAAAATGTAACACCATAGAGGGAAGGTAGTTTTTGAATTGGGTAAAATTGCCTGGAATAAAAAAAGAAATTGGGGAGAGAATATATAAAACAGCCGGCTCTATAAGCCGGCTGAAGAACTTTTACAGTTATCTATATAAATACCTTGTTAATATATCCAGAAGCCATGGCTGAAAGGCATCCTCCATAACTCAGATTAAATTTCACTCTGCCATTTACATAATATTCCTTGGAAGAGTCTGTTATATCCAAGATAAGATGGTCACTGCTGGCACCTAAAACAATAATATTTTCATCTATTGGAGTCAGATAATCCGGCAAGATGTCCTGTTTCCCTAGGGCACATATAGCCCGTCTTCTGATGCCCCTGTCTATAAAAACAGGCACTTTCCCAAAGGCATCCAGGCCAACCTCCCCTATAGGAACAGAGGGTTTAAACTTGATCTCCACTATTTCAGCCTCTAATCTGAATGTGTCGACATTGAGGCCTTTGATAGGTTTATCATCCAAACCTATTCCCATCAGCAGTGAAGCTCCCAACCTCAACTGGTTAACTTCCTCTGGTAGTGAATTATCATTAAATAAACTCAGGGCTCCTGAATTCCCTCCAGAGATGATCTCCAGGGTCAGACCGAATTCATCTTCCAATGTAGATCTAATTTCAATCAGCCTTCTTAAATTTTCTTCTGTAGGGAGAATACCTCCATAGCAGGTCAAGTTACTTCCTATTCCAAGGAGCCTAATCCCGGCAATCTCCTTTATCCTTTTCACTGCATCAAATATTTCATCCATGTAAAATATGCCTTCCCTCAAATCGCCCAGGTCTACCATTAAGACTATATTATATAACTTGTCTTGTATAACAGCCTGATTTCCCAGTTCTTTTATAGTGGAGACTTCAGAAACCAGGGAGATATCTGAATATCTCACTATTTTTTCTGCCTGGCTGGCCATAGGAATCCTGATCAGCATCTTCGGTACCTTGAAATCAGACATTTTTTTTAGATTTTCAATTCTTGCATCGGCTAAAATCTCAACTCCTGAACCTACTAGGGCATCTGCTATAATT
>CAZUGM010000049.1:0-11641 GCA_964619915.1 uncultured Fusobacteriaceae bacterium
CCGAATGGAAGGGCCATCGCTCAACGGATAAAAGCTACCCCGGGGATAACAGGCTGATTTTGCCCGAGAGTCCATATCGACGGCAAAGTTTGGCACCTCGATGTCGGCTCATCGCATCCTGGGGCTGGAGAAGGTCCCAAGGGTTGGGCTGTTCGCCCATTAAAGCGGTACGTGAGCTGGGTTCAGAACGTCGTGAGACAGTTCGGTCCCTATCCACTGTAGGCGTAAGAGTATTGACAAGATCTGTCCTTAGTACGAGAGGACCGGGATGGACAAACCTCTGATGTACCTGTTGTCACGCCAGTGGCACAGCAGGGTAGTCACGTTTGGAATGGATAACCGCTGAAAGCATCTAAGCGGGAAGCCAACTCAGAGATAAGTATTCTATCATTGATAAGTCACCTTCGAGACCAGGAGGTTGATAGGTTGGGGGTGTAAGGGCTGTGAAGTCTTTAGCTGACCAATACTAATATGACGAACACTTAACCTAAAGCAAAATGATTTAGAAAGTTGATTTATGAAAACATTATTATATAGTTTTGAATGTTTAACATTCATAAGAAAGTAAGCTTGGTAAGAAAAGCTACGGGGGTACACCTGGTCACATTCCGAACCCAGAAGTTAAGTCCGTAAACGCCGAAAGTACTTAGGGGGCAGCCCCTTGGGAGGATAGGAACTTGCCAAGTCTTTCAAGATGCTTCTTTAGCTCAGTTGGTAGAGCGCTCGACTGTTAATCGAGTTGTCACAGGTTCAAGTCCTGTAAGAAGCGCCATATGTTTAGCGAGAATAGCTATGGGGATACACCTGGTCACATTCCGAACCCAGAAGTTAAGTCCATATACGCCGAAAGTACTTAGGGGGCAGCCCCTTGGGAGGATAGGAACTCGCTAAACTCAACTTTGGGGATATAGCTCAGTTGGGAGAGCGCCGCACTTGCACTGCGGAGGTCAGCGGTTCGACCCCGCTTATCTCCACCAAATAAAATTTTAATCAGGATTTCTTCCTGATTTTTTTATATATTTGACACTTTTTGTAAATAAAGGTATAATGTTTAGATACTAAATGTGTTATGAATTTAGGTTAGAAATATAAATTTTATAGGAATAAAAAGGATAGATATAAAATTTGTTTGTTCAAAATTGTGATGAGATCTTTAGTTATAAAAAACTTATGAGAGATCTAGGAGGAATAAAAAAATGATTTACATATTAGCCTTTATAGCTGCGATGTCGCTGCTATTTACAGGATTAAAAAACACTTTAAGAGCATTACCGATAATAGCAATAGTTTCAGTTATAATTTTCTTTTTGGGATCAGCTTTTATTACATTTTTACCAGTTATTATTATATTAATTGTATTGAGAATGATATTTGGAAAAAAGCAGCCCCAGAGGACTACAAAAACATATTATTATAAAAGTAAAAATTCTGGTAACACTCAGGATTTTGAGGAGTTTTTCAGACAGGCAACAGGTGGAAATTATGGAAATTACCAGAGACAAACAAATGGGGGTCATCCTGGTTACGTTGTAAATAAGGATAAATATTATGCTGAACTGGGAGTGAGTAAAGATGCAACTCCGGAAGAAATAAAGAAAGCTTATAGAGGAATGGCAAGAAAATATCATCCGGATAAAGCAAATAACTTGGATGAGGCAACAAGAAATAAATATGAAGCTAAGTTTAAACAAATAAATGAAGCTTATGAAAATTTGAAATAAAAAAAGTAAAGGTTACTACAATTTAGTGTAGTAACCTTTACTTTTTTTTTGCAAAATAATAAGAGAACCCAGGAAATCGAATTATTTATAAGAAAAAAAGTTCTAAAATATAAATTAAAAAAATTATAATTATCTTAGAAAATAAAAGAAGGAGTTCAGAATAAAAAATTAATTTAAATTTAAGGAGAAATAAAAAAGGTATTCTTAAAATATATCGGTATAACATAAAAGATAAATTTTGTTTCAAATGTTTAATTAAATGATCACAAATTGATATTTAAAAAGAAAAAGATGGTTTGTTTTAGATTTAAAAGTTATTTAATTTTTAAGTATTGAATGATCGTGACTTAATTAGTTATTAGTTTGACACTCTAAATATAGGCCAAACTGTTTGTTTTGCATACACTTGGCCGTTAAAAAGCTTAACAAAAAAAAGAAAGTAGGGTATAATGTCGGTACAAAGTGAAATTAATAACGAAAGAATTATGTTTAATGTAATTGATTTATAATCAGAAGGAGGAGCAAAATGTCTTGTAAAAACACACTAAAGCAAGAATGTTTTAACCAATTAGATGAATTTATAATTGGATTACCTGAAAAAGAGGGAGCGCTAATATCAGTTTTACATAAGGCTCAAGAAATATTTGGATATCTTCCAACGGAGATTCAAGAGTTTATAGCTGATAGGTTGGACTTACCTTTAGCTAAAATATATGGAGTGGTAAGTTTTTATTCATTCTTTACGATGACTCCTAAGGGTAAATATCCTATTTCAGTATGTATGGGAACAGCTTGTTTCGTAAGAGGAGCAGATAAAGTTTTAAAAGATTTGGAAAATAAATTAGGGATTAAAGCAGGGGAAACAACACTAGATGGATTATATTCAATAGATGCTTTAAGATGCGTAGGAGCTTGTGGATTAGCACCTGTTGTATTAGTTGGTGAAGATGTATTTGGTAAAGATGAAGCCCGTGATATCGATGGGATCTTAGCAAAATATAATTAAGATGGGGGGATCAAAGATGTCTAAAAAGATAACTTCAATGGAAGAACTATTAAAAAAAGCAAAAGAGTGCGAGGAGCTAATAAAGATAAGAAAGAAATGAAAAGAGATAGAGGATGCAATTAAGATAAAGGTGGGAGTATCATCGAAGGATGAGGCAGCAGTAAAAAATGCCGACTTAGTTATAAAATCTATAGTTGATCTGATTGAAATGGAAGATATAGAAAATGTAGCTCTGTATAAAACAGAATTTTTAGGGTATGGAGGAAAATTTCCTAGTTTGGAAATAATTATTCCCGATAAGGGAAATGTAGTCTTTGGAAATGTAGATTCCAAGGAAGCTGTTAGATTAATAAAAAAATACCTTAAAGACACTTCTGAAATAGAGGAGTTTTTAGTGGACAATAATGGTACCAAAAGATGTAATCACTAATTTTAGGAGGTAAAATTGATGGCTTATAAGAAACATGTCCTAATTTGTGGAGGGACAGGCTGTTTATCATCAAAAGGTGGAACAATAGCTGAGAATATAGAAAACTTACTGGTAGAAAAAGGTATGAGTGAAGAAGTTCAGGTAATCAAAACAGGATGTTTTGGATTTTGTGAAAAGGGACCAATCGTAAAGATCGTTCCTGACAATACATTTTATGTAGAAGTAAAGCCTGAGGATGCTGCTAGAATAGTAGAGGAAGACTTGATTAAAGGTGAAAAGATAGAAACTTTATTATTTAGAGATCCTGTCAGTAAAAAAAGAATAGAAGATTCTGATCATATGGATTTTTATAAAAAACAACAAAGGATAGCTCTTAGAAACTGTGGATTGATCGATCCGGAAAATATCAATGAGTATTTTGGAAATAGAGGGTACCAGGCATTGGGAAAAGTATTGACAGAGATGACCCAGCAAGAGGTAATCGATGAAATGAAACTATCTGGTCTCCGTGGAAGAGGGGGAGGAGGATTCCCTACAGGCTTAAAATGGCAGTTTGCATTAAATAATGATGCAGATCAAAAATATGTAGTATGTAATGCCGATGAAGGAGATCCAGGAGCATTTATGGATAGATCTATCCTGGAAGGAGATGCCCATTCTATAATCGAAGCCATGGCAATCTGTGGATATTCTACCGGTGCAAGCAAAGGGTTGGTATATATAAGAGCTGAATACCCGTTAGCGATAAACAGATTGAAAAAAGCCATGGCTCAGGCTAGAGAATATGGGATGTTAGGGGATAATATCTTAAGCTCAGGATTTAATTTTGATATTGAGATTAAATACGGGGCTGGAGCATTTGTATGTGGAGAAGAAACTGCTCTTATTCATTCTATGGAAGGAGAAAGAGGAGAACCTACTTCAAAACCTCCATTCCCGGCTGAATCTGGATACTGGGGAAAACCAACAAATGTAAATAACGTTGAGACCTTTGCTAACATCCCGGAGATCATATTAAATGGCGGTGAATGGTATAAAGGTATAGGAACTGAAAAATCATCTGGAACTAAGGTATTTGCTTTAGCAGGAAAAATAAATAATGTAGGTCTGGTAGAAGTACCTATGGGAACCACTCTTAGAGAGGTAATTTTTGAGATTGGTGGTGGAATTAGAAACGGAAAGAAATTTAAAGCTGTTCAAACAGGAGGACCGTCTGGAGGATGTCTTACTGAAAAAGATTTGGATACTCCGATTGATTTTGATTCACTGACAGCCATCGGGTCTATGATGGGATCTGGTGGAATGATCGTATTGGATGAAGATGACTGTATGGTTTCTGTGTCTAAATTCTATTTAGAATTTACAGTGGAAGAATCTTGTGGAAAGTGTACACCATGTAGAATTGGAAACAAGAGATTGCTGGAGATACTGAAAAAGATAACTAAAGGAAATGGAACTATGGAAGATCTCGAGTTATTAAAAGAGTTATCTGAAACTATCAAGGACACATCATTATGCGGATTAGGTCAAACTGCTCCTAACCCTGTCCTTTCGACGTTAAATAATTTCTGGGATGAATATGTAGCCCATGTAGTGGATAAAAAATGTCCGGCAGGATCTTGTGAAGACCTGTTGACTTATTCAATCAACGATAAGTGTATTGGGTGTACAGCATGTGCCAGAGTATGTCCGGTTAATTGTATTTCAGGAAAAGTTAAGGAAAAGCACGTAATCGATGCTGAAAAATGTATTAAGTGTGGAGCTTGTTATGATAAGTGTAAATTTGGAGCGATAGACAGAGGATAATAAAAAATTAATAAGAGTAGGGTCTAGTACCTATTCTAAAAAAGGGAGTGTGTAAAAAACCAATGGAATTAATAAATGTTATCATAGATGGTAAATCAATAGAAGTTCCCAAGGGAGCAACGATACTTTCCGCTGCAGAATCATTAGGGATTTCTATTCCTACATTATGTCATTTACAGATTGGTGGGAATGGTTATAAAAATGATTGTGCATCATGTAGAATATGTGTTGTAGAAGTTGAAGGAAGAAGAAACTTAGCACCTTCTTGTGCTACCCCGGTTCATGAGGGAATGGTAGTAAAGACCAATACAATGAATGTAATGCAGAAAAGAAGAACTATAATGGAGTTACTGTTATCGGATCACCCTAAGGACTGTTTATCATGCTCTAAGAATGGAGAATGTGAGCTTCAAGACTTAGCTATTCAATTAGGTGTGAGAGAGGTAAGATTTGAAGGAGAGATGTCAAGCTACAGGTCTGATTATTCACCTTCTATCATAAGAGATATGGATAAATGTATCATGTGCAGAAGATGTGAAACTATGTGTAATGATGTACAGACTGTAGGAGCACTATCAGGAGTAAATAGAGGATTTGATTCTGTAGTTGCACCGGCATTTGAGAAAAATTTAGAAGACAGTGTTTGTACTTACTGTGGTCAATGTGTAGCTGTATGTCCGGTAGGAGCACTGCATGAAAATGATCATACTTGGAAGTTGGTTAAAGACCTGGCTGATCCTAAGAAGAAAGTAATAGTTCAGGTTGCTCCGGCTGTAAGAGTAGCTTTAGGTGAAGAATTTGGAGAAGAGCCGGGAACAAATGTAACCGGTAAAATGGTAACAGGGCTTAGACAATTAGGATTTGATCAGGTATTCGATACTAACTGGGCTGCTGACCTTACTATAATGGAAGAAGCGGCTGAATTTAAGGATAGGTTAGAAAGATTCCTGGCAGGAGATAAGGATGTAAAATTACCACTATTAACTTCTTGCTGCCCGGCATGGGTAAAATTCTTCGAGCATAACTATCAAGATATGTTGGATGTACCATCTTCAGCTAAATCACCTCAACAAATGTTTGGTGCAGTTGCCAAAGGAATCTGGGCAAAGGAAGAGGGAATTGCAAGGGAAGATCTTATTGTGGTGTCTGTAATGCCGTGTTTAGCTAAAAAATATGAAACTTCCAGAGATGAGTTTAAAGTGGATGGAAATCCAGATGTAGATTATTCTATATCGACTAGAGAATTGGCTAATTTATTGAAACAGGCTAATATAGATTTAAGAATATTAGAAACTTCTGAATTTGATAATCCATTGGGAGAATCATCTGGAGCAGCTGATATATTCGGTAGAACTGGTGGGGTAATTGAAGCCGCTACCAGAACTGCATATGAATGGGTAACAGGTGAAACACTGGAAGACTTAGACTTTAAAGCTTTAAGAGGGTTTGAAGGATTCAGATCAGCCACTGTAAAGGTAGGAGATTTGGATCTTAATATCGGAATAGCCCATGGTTTAGGAGAAGCTAGAAAGATGTTGGATAAGATAAGAGCAGGAGAAGCTAATTATCATGCAATAGAAATAATGGCATGTAAAGGTGGATGTGTAGGTGGAGGGGGACAACCTTACCATCACGGAGACTTCAGTATAGTTACTAAGAGAGCAGAAGGGCTTCAAAATATAGACGATAACAAAACTTTGAGAAAATCTCATGAAAATAAATATGTACAATCGATCTATGAAAATCATTTAGAAAAGCCATTGAGTCATAAAGCTCATAAGTTACTGCATACGAAATATTTTCCAAAGCATAAAATATAAAATAAAAAGTCAGCGAATTTCGCTGACTTTTTTTAGTGAGGTCAATTTCTATAAAATGAATTGTACTATTATAGTGGTATAAATGATACAAAAGTTGTAATAATGAAAATTATGATCATTAAAAATAGAGTGTGGCTGATCAAAATATTGAAATGTGAAGTAGATCTTAAAAAATTGAAAAATTCTGACGAATATGCTATACTTCTAGGTAATGAACTGAGGGGTGATGGAAGGATGAAATTAGTTTCACTTATACTGGCAGCAGGAAAAGGTACAAGGATGAACTCTAACTTACCAAAGGTTGTTCACAAGGTTAACGGAATACCCATGGTAAAAAAGATAATGAATATATTAGATGAATTAAAAGTAGAAAAAAACATATTAATATTGGGGCATAAAAAGGAAGTTGTTTTGAAAAGTGCAGGAGAGGAAAATCTCTACGTTGTTCAAGAGGAGCAATTAGGTACAGGACATGCAGTAATGATGGCAAAAGATGTGTTAAAGGATTATGATGGAGATGTAATGGTAATGTGTGGAGATACCCCATTATTGAGGTCGGAAACTTTAAAAAAACTTTATGAAAAACATATAGCTACCAAGGCAACTACAACTATTTTAACATCTGTCTATGAAAATCCCTTTGGATATGGAAGGATAGTGAAAAAGGATGGTCTGGTAAAAGCCATAGTGGAGCAAAAAGAAGCTGATTTTGAAATTCAGGCTATAAAAGAAGTAAACGCAGGTGTATATGTATTTAATAGTAAAAAGTTATTTGAAGCGCTATCTAAGATGGACAACAATAATGCCCAGGGAGAATATTATTTAACCGATGTAATAAAGATTCAGGTAGAGCAAAATGAAGTAGTGGAAAGTTTCATCTTAGAGGATAATGAGGAGATCTTAGGTGTAAACTCTAAGGTTCAGTTAGCCCAGGCAGAAAAAGTATTGAGAATGAGAAAAAATATTGCCCTCATGGAAGAGGGAGCGATTTTAATAGATCCGGAAATTACATATGTAGAAGATAGTGTAAAGGTAGGTAAAGATACCGTTATACATCCGGGAGCAGTTCTCCAGGGAGAAACCGTTATTGGAGAAAATACAGAAATTATTGGAAATACCAGAATAATAGACTCTAAAATAGGCGGGAATGTAAGGATAGAATCTTCAGTAATAGAGGAATCCATAGTGGAAGATAAGGTTACAATTGGACCTTTTGCACATTTAAGACCTAAAACCCACTTAAAAGAAGAGGTGCATATAGGAAACTTTGTTGAAACTAAAAAATGTACATTAGAAAAAGGCGTTAAGGCCGGGCATTTGACGTATTTAGGAGATGCCGAAATAGGTGAAAAGACCAATATAGGAGCAGGAACCATAACTTGTAACTATGACGGGGTTAATAAACATAAAACAGTAATAGGAAAGAATGTATTTGTCGGAAGTGATACTGAATTAGTAGCACCTGTAAATATAGGGGATTCAGCAGTAATAGGAGCTGGATCGGTGATTACTAAGGATGTACCTGCTAGAGCATTAGCAGTGGCTAGAGGAAAACAGTTTATTAAGAAGGAGTGGACTAAATAACCATGATTAAAAATGTCAAAGATGTAAAGATTTTTACTGGAACATCAAATGTTAGCTTAGCAAATAAAATTGTAGAAAATTTAGGAGTACCTTTAGGGAAATCAGAAGTACTTAGATTTGCAGACGGAGAAGTTCTTACTAAGATCAATGAACCAGTTAGAGGTTGTCATGTATTCGTAATTCAACCAACAACGGAGCCTGTAAATGAATCTTTAATGGAATTATTGATATTTATCGATGCATTAAAGAGAGCTTCAGCGGCTAAAATAACTGTAGTTATGCCATACTACGGATATGCAAGACAAGATAGAAAAGCAAGCCCAAGGGAACCAATTACATCTAAATTAGTAGCAAATTTACTTACAACAGCAGGTGCAACAAGAATAATGACTATGGATTTACATGCAAACCAAATCCAAGGATTCTTCGACATACCAGTAGATCACTTTAAGGCATTACCTATTTTAGCAAGAAACTTTATTGAACATGGATTAAAAGGAGATGACGTAGTAGTAGTATCTCCAGATATCGGTGGGGTAAAAAGAGCCAGAGAATTAGCTAAATGGTTAGACTGTAAAATCGCTATAATTGATAAAAGAAGACCAAAGCCTAATATGTCAGAAATAATGAATATAATAGGAGAAGTTAAAGGGAAAACTGCTATCTTCATAGATGATATGATCGATACAGCAGGAACTATTACCAATGGAGCACAAGCTATCATGGATATGGGTGCAGTAGCATCTTATGCTTGTTGTACACATGCAGTATTCTCAGGACCTGCAATAGAAAGATTGGAAGCTTCACCACTTAAGAAGATCATCATAACTGATTCTATTGAACTACCTGAAGAAAAGAAGATATCAAAGGTAAAGATTTTATCTATAGATAGCTTATTTGCAGAGGGAATCAAAAGAGTAATTGAACATAAATCAATAAGTGAGTTATTTGAAATAAAATAATGGTGAAAAAAGGAAGTCCAAAGACTTCCTTTTTTTTTACTCATCTTGAGAAAATTTATGAAATATGATAATATATTAAATAAATGTCATAAAAAAATGAGGTAGTTATGAAAAAATTATTTGAAAATAGTGATTTGAATTATGAAAAAATTTCAAATATGGTAGCTGATGGAGACCTAATAATTTACCCAACCGATACAGTGTATGGATTGGGGGCGAGTATTGAAAAAAAAGAATCCTTGGATAAGATTTATGAAGTAAAGGAAAGGGATAAACAATCTCCCTTGATATCTCTTTTAAGTGAAAAAAAATAAGTGGAAAAAATCTCTGTAATAAACGAGCTTAATCGAGAAAAAATAGAAAAATTAATAGAAAATTTCTGGCCCGGTGGTTTAACAATAATTTTGGATAAGAAAAGGATAATACCTTCTAACATGGTATCTAATGGTAGCAGTGTAGGAGTAAGGATTCCAAATCATAAAATATCCATAAAAATCATAGAAAGCTGTGGGGGAATACTGGCAACTACAAGTGCTAATATATCAGGGGAACCTAGTCCCAGATCATATGAAGAACTCAGTGAAGAGATAAAATCCAGAGTAGAGATAGTGGTAGATGATAATGAGACACTTAAAGGGGTAGAGTCAACTATAATCGATATGAGAGGTACTCCTAAGATATTACGGGAGGGTCACATCACACAAATAGATATAGAAAAAATAATCGGGAAGATGAAATAATGGAGGGAATATGAAGGGGCAAAATATGAATGGAATGCAAATGAGAAATATGTCAGGTATGATGGGTATCCAAAATGCTATGCAGAGAATAGGTAAAGGAAAGAGAAAATATACTGTAAAGATCTCTAAACATAATAAAAAGTTTTTAGGTAAATTTGTAGAAGAGATTCAAAAACAAATGGGTTCTGAAAATAATCCTCAAATGAAAGGCGTTCAAGATTTTTTAAGTTACTTAAAAGCTGAATGCGGTAAAAAATCTATAACTGAGATCAAGATGAGTTTTGATGAATTGGAATTTTTAAAGAAAATGGTTATGGATTCAGTTAAAGGGATGGAAGGGATGACTTATAAATGGTACCAAATTATCAATAAGTTGATGGTAAAAACTATGATTAAGTCCAACAGAAGTTTATTAGAAGAATTAAAGTAATTAAAATATAAAAGAAGAGGGAGTTAAGTGATCTTAATTTCCTCTTCTTTTATATATTATCAAAAGATCTTGTGCTATACTTAATAATGAGGAAAATAAAAAAGAGGTGACTTATGAAAAATAAACCGAAAATAGTAGTATTAGGTGGCGGAACCGGTCTCTCGAACTTATTGAGAGGGTTAAAGTATTTTCCACTAGATATCACTGCTATAGTTACAGTGGCAGATGACGGTGGGTCTTCTGGAAGGCTCAGAACAGAGTTTAATATACCGGCACCAGGTGATATAAGAAATGTTATGATAGCACTCAGTGAATTTGAAAGTAAGGGTGAGGAGCTCTTAAATTATAGATTTGGCGGGACCAGTGATCTGGCCGGCCATCCAATAGGCAACCTTATGCTGACAGCTATGATAAATATGGAAGGGAATATAGTTGATGGAATAAAGTCACTAAATGAAGTGTTGAATATAAAGGGAACGGTATTGCCGGCTACTTCTAGTAGCTGTACTCTTATTGCAGAGATGGAAGACGGTCAGATAGTCATGGGAGAATCCAAGATACCGGCTGTCAACAAAAAAATAAAAAGAGTGTATTTTGATAAAAAACCCAAGGCAGTCAGGGAAACTGTGTCAGCTATCGAGCAGGCCGATATGGTGATAGTCGGGATTGGAAGTCTCTATACCAGTATTATGCCTAATTTAATCATAGAGGAGATAAGGGATGCGGTGTTAAAATCAAATGCCCATAAAATATATGTATCCAATGCCATGGAACAGCCTGGAGAAACAGCAGGTTATAGTGTAGGGGATCATATAAAAGCAATATATTCCCATGTGGGAGAAGAATTTTTTAATTCTGTCATAGTAAACAGTAAAAAAATTCCAAATGATATTTTGGCAAAATATAAGGAACAGAATGTTAAGGAGATAAAGATAGATTTGGAGAACTTAAAAAAATATTCCCTTAAAATAATTCAGGAACCATTGATAGAGATAAGTGAAAATAAAACTGTGAGACACAATCCATTGAAATTAGCCTCAACTATATATTCATTGGTATTAGGGAAGATAAAACTGTAAAAAAGGGGGTGAAAGCTGAGCATTCGATCCCGGTAGGAGAACGAGCCCGCATCCCGCCCGGGA
>CAZUGM010000050.1:0-2046 GCA_964619915.1 uncultured Fusobacteriaceae bacterium
ATACTATTTACCTCATTTCCCATATATTGTACCGGTTTTTCTACTGAAAGTAGATATTTTTCTATATCAATCATTATACATTACTCCTTGTAATTATTTTTTTCTCTTAGTTTTAAATTTTAATTCTTTATTTTAAATTATCTCACTAATTTTTATTGTCTATCTCTTGGAACCTCTTCAGCTTCCTATCCCCATCTAGACCATGGTGGTTTAAAATTAAATCAGCCAATTCCAGATCTATCTCTTTTAACTTTTCATATCCCAATTTAGGGTGCATCTCCAACTGTTCATCTCCTACCAGGACTTTCTTCATCCTGACCAGAAGACATACTTTCTCCTTCCCACAGTCATGCAGGAGGGCTAATTTTAGATATTTTTTATCCCTGTTCAATACCTTGTCTCTCTTCACCATCTCATAGACACCTATACTATGCACTTTATCATAGTTATCCATCTCTATAAAAATATTATACTCTTCCCTTGTTAAGAATAATTTTATTTCTTCTATCCTGTCTGCTTTTGGTTTTGCAAACAAATAATTCAGTCCCTGTTTTATTCTGCCCATGATACCACTCCGGAAATTTAGATTGTCTTTATTATTATCTTTCCATATTTCTTTCTTAAATTTTTGATATTACCGGCATTTTTTCCAATAACTTCACCTTTTTTGTTTTTAGCCACATAGAAGATATAGATATCTTTAATTTTTTCCACCTTCAAAACATTCTCTTCAGAAATATCGTTAATTTCTTCTATTATTATCTCCTCTAACTCCTTGGATAAGACCATCTTTTCCAGAGTCAGATATTTTCCAGGCAGGATTTTTTTCTCCCCGGTTAATATATAGCCAGACATGATCCTTACCTGTTTCGGCATAAATGAATCCCCTGAAAACACCAGAGTTCCGCTGTCGTATGATATTTCCACCCTTCTAATTTTTTCCTTTAATTTCTGTCCCTTTCTGTCGGTGAACCCACTTACATCATAGGTTCCCGTAAGTTCGTGACATCTTTTCAGGATCTCTTCCTCTGTAGAACTTACCTTATCTGTCGGATAGTTATACCTATAGACCCTTCCCTCTATCATCTCAGGTATAGCCAGGTTAGGCAGTGTTTTTTCTATCTTTATGATCTTCATCTCATTTATTTTTTTGTTGAATTTATCCTTTAATGAGACCTTGTCTATCTTATTGTTTGAATTTATATACAATATGTTTTCTCTGGCACTTACCTGACCATCGGTTCTTCCCCCTTGCTGAACACCTTTAGCCCACGTAATTCCCAGCTCTCCTAATATCTTTATAAATTCACCTTTTACAGTCTTCTTTGTGGAATTTTCATCTTTATTTTCATCAAACGAATGAAATTTTGTTCCCCTGTATGAGATATAAAATAAATATCCAAATTTTGTTGTTTTTTCTAAACTTCTAAAATTCACATTTCCCTCCGTCATATCCCATGTTTTTTAGCACCTTTATCCCGCTTAACTTCTCGATAGTTTCTATATTGTCCCTCAATAAAATTTCGTCGGTATCATTATCTTTGTTGTTGAAGATAATTCCCTTTATCATGATATCATTTCTTTTCAATGTTTCAATTGTTAATAGAGTATGGTTAATCGTCCCCAAAGAGTTGGCAGCCACCACTATGACCTCTGATTTTTTCCTGTAATCCACCAGAAGATCCAAATATGTATACCTGTTTTTATACGGAACCAACAATCCTCCTGCACCCTCAACATACAAAATTTCACTGGTTTTAATCTCCTTATCTATCCTTTCCTTTAACTTATCGATGAATATCTGCTTTCCGTCCAGATCTGCTGCAATATGAGGAGACATCGGTTTTTTAAAGAAATATGTGTTTATCTCCTCCACACCTTTTCCTAAAAGATCCGCATATTTTCTGGTATCCGACCCTTCCAGATTTTCACCAAAAATTTCCGATCCTGTTTCTATGGGTTTCAATGCCATAACATTTTTTTTATTTTTAAGGTCTTCCTCTATCAATTTCAGAGTAACATGGGTTTTTCCGATCTCAGTCCCGG
>CAZUGM010000050.1:2121-9627 GCA_964619915.1 uncultured Fusobacteriaceae bacterium
AAATAGATATTTCCCATACTTTCATCTTTATACTTTATTCTATGACACTTTCTGCACCTAGGCTCATACGATTCTGTAGCCCCTACCAGGACAATGGGGTCGTCATAATAAGCAGGTTCCCCGTCTATCAATCTCTGGGACACTGTAGCAGGGTTTCCGCATACAGCACAGATAGCCTGGAACTTGTCTACATATTCAGCTCTGGCCAAAAGTTCATCCATGGGTTTAAAAGGTTCTCCCTTGAAATCTTTGTCTAGACCCGCTACAATTACTCTCTTACCCATATCAGCCAAATCTTCACAGAATTTAACAACTGAACTGCCAAAAAACTGCACTTCATCTATTCCGATTACCTGTGCATCACTGTACTTTTCAAAGAATATTTTTTTCATTTCTTCAACGCTAGCTGCCGGTACACCCTCTATAAAAGACTGGCTGTGTGAAGCTAATTTTTCATCATCATACCTCACATCACTTGCATGTTTAAAGGCCACTACTTTTTGACGAGCATACTTTGATCTTCTCAACCTTTTTATCAATTCCTCACTCTTACCTGAAAACATACTTCCAGTTACAACTTCTAACCATCCCATTCCCTCTGTTACTATAAATTGCAAATTTCTCACCTCATCTATATAATCCGTAACCAGTAATCAATAATTACTAATTAGGCTCTTCTAAATATTTTATTATCTGTCTTCAAAATTAAATCTATTAACGGCACGAATACACCCTTCAGTCCAAAGATTATTCTAGCACTGAAATACCCCATAATTACAGCTCCCAATATATCAAACGGGTAGTGTACCCCTTCAAATACCCTGCAGAGTCCCGATAAAGTTCCAAATATCAGCATATTTCTTCCCCATGTTTTTGTATTTTTAAACATAGTTAAAGACCAGGATAAAGCCAGCATAAAGGTCGTGTGATCCGAAGGAAAAGAACTATCCGCTGCATGCTCTTTCAGCACTACTCCTAATCCATCTACAAATGGTCTGGGATGAAAATAAAATAATTCTACCAGATGATTGAGCAGTATAGCTAAGATAACAGTAATCGTAGCATAGACAGCTTCCTTTTTATTCTGTCTTTTAAAATAAACATAGACTATCAGTCCCATGAAAATATAGGGCCCTTTCTCTCCCAGGAACACTCCTATACTGTCTAAAACATCACTTTTACCTGCCAACTTATTGATAGATAAAAACAACCATCGATTTAAATTTTCTATCATTTCTCCACTCCCTCCTACTTGATTTTTCTAACCTCTCTGTCTTAAATTCAGACTAAATTGTAACATATTTTCTACCTTATTACAATTTTCCAATTCACCGGGGAGTTTGAAATTCTTTATTTTTTTCTTTTTCAAACTTTACTTTATCTTAGTTTTAAATAAGCTTATAATAAAGGTAAAAAAAAGCCGTGAAATTCACGACTTTTTTAATTTAATCCTCTACAGGTCATTTCTTATTAGATCTTCGTATGATTCCCTTCTAACCATAAGAGATGACTCCCCACCTTCTACCATAACCACAGCTGGTCTGGGTATCTTATTGTAGTTGCTTGCCATGGAGTAGTTATATGCTCCTGTACCAAATACACATAGGATGTCTCCCAACTCTGCCCTCTGTAATTTTGTATCTTTCAGGATCAGATCCCCCGATTCACAGCATTTCCCTGCTACAGTTACCAGATTTTCTTTTTCCTCCAAACATCTGTTTCCAATTGTCCCACTGTAGACTGCCTGATATAGCGCAGGTCTGATATTGTCCGTCATCCCCCCGTCGATAAAATAATAATTTTTCCCTGAATAGGTGGTTTTTAACCCCTGTACCGTATAAAGGGTAGTCCCGGCATTGGCTATCAGTGACCTCCCCGGTTCAATCTGAAGTGTTTTTATCCCCAAATTATATTCCTCATTTATTTCCTCTATAATCCTTACCTGTTCTTTCAGGCAACTCTCTATGTCGATGGGCTCATCCCCTTCGGAATAATAGATACCGTATCCTCCACCTAAATTCAAGGTTTCCACTCCTATCCCCTCTTCAACCAATCCCTTTATATACTCGGTCATAACTTCGGCTTCCTTCAAAAAAGAATTGATATCAAATATTTGGGAACCTATGTGGGCATGGAGTCCCTCAAACTTTATCCATTCACTCCTGTGAATTCCTCTTATGAGCTCCTTTGTTTCCTCCATAAAGATCGATTCTCCAAATTTCGAATCAAACTTAGAGGTTTGGATATACTCATGGGTATGTGCATCTATCCCCGGATTTACACGTAATATTGCGTCTATCTTTTTCTGTTTTTTTTCACATATATCCTCTAACAGCTCAAATTCCAAATGATTGTCCACTATGATAGTTCCTATCCCGTGTTCTACCGCCATCTCAAGTTCTTCCACAGATTTGCTGTTACCGTGAAAATGAGCCCTTTCCATTGGGAATCCTGCCTTTAAAGCTGTATATATCTCCCCTCCGGAAACAACATCCAAACAAAGACCCAGCTCCTCCACTATCTTACACATCCCCACAGTTAAAAATGCTTTGGAAGCATAGGCTACCTCAGTATTAAAAATTCTGGACTGAAAACTTTTCTTTATTAATTCTGCTTTTTCTACTATATAATTTTTATCCATAACATAGAGGGGAGTTCCATACTCTTCCTTTAATTTTTTTACCGATACACCGCCAATTTCTAAAATTCCATCACAATTAATCTCTTGAGTTCCAAACATAATATCCCCGCCTTTCTTTAATTTTTTGTATAAAGTATCTTATCTTTTCTGCCCCATTCTGTAAAATATAGATATTATATAAAATAAATAACCATCATTAATTACCTCACACCTACATATATTGCATACATGTTTTGCATATATTAAAAATATATTAATTTGGAGTATTTCAAATATGGAGTTATACTTAATAGTATCTTGAGACTAAGGAGTAAACTATGAAAAGTAAAATGCCTATTGGAATATTCGACTCGGGGATCGGAGGTCTTACCATCCTGAAGGAGATCAGAAAAATTTTACCCAGAGAAAACATCATCTACTACGGGGACTTTAAAAATACCCCCTATGGTACTAAGACCACCTCAGAAATACAGAAATTGAGTGAAGATATAGTAAAATTTATGATTCAAAATCATTGCAAGGTAATCATAATAGCCTGCAGCCTTATGACTGCTGCTTCCTTGGAGTATTTAAAAAATAAATATCCTATTCCCATCATAGGAGTTGTAGAGGGAGGAGTAAAAGCAGCTCTCCTGGAAAGCAAGAAAAAAAAGATTGCCTACATTGCCAACCCCTTTACTGTAAAAACTAAAATTTATGAAAAAACCTATAAAAAATATTCAAAGGACGGGTCCCTCTATGGTATCCCCTGTAAAAAACTATGTGCCCTGATTGAATCCGGGTGGAAAAACCATCCCCATCGGCTGGAAACTTTAAAGGAATACCTGGATAAAATTCCAAAGGATACCGATACCCTTATCCTCGGCGGAACCCACTACCCCCTTATAAAAGAGGATATCAGAAAATTATTTCCTGAAAAAATTGTAGATTCTTCCAGAGAATCTGTATTTGAGCTGTTAAATCTGCTTATTTCTATGGACCTTTTCAACAAAGAAAATAAAAAGGGAAGGGTTGATTTTTGTATCAATGGAGATACATCTCTCCTTCTAAACAGACTCCCGGAAATATTTATGGAGGAGTTTACAAATATTTTCTCTGTGGATTATTAGATTTTTTTCATTTAATTCTTCACCACAAAAAAATGAGGTAAGAAGACTCACTAAGACAATTAGAAACTTTCGGTACTTTTTGGATACTTATTTCTTGTTGTTCCACATTTAAAATTTGTTCTACAAATTAGAATTAATTTTAATAATCATGGTACCAAAGTATCTCGCTCTTTTAGGAATGGAATAATCTTTTATTATGAACCCAGTTAAAGATGAAATCCCTAGGGGTTTTTGAAATAGCAATTTAGATTATTTATAAATAAAAACAAGGGATTCTAAAATATAGAATTCCTTGTTTCTGTTTCAAATCATTATTTTGATTCTTCCATTATCTCTGCATTCCCAAAATACCAGGTTCCCAATATATCCCTTTCCCAGTTTTTAACTTTATCCTTAATCATCACCACACCTGTATAATAATAGAGAGGTGCTATAATGGCCTGATCCATCATTATCTTTTCAGCAGCATAGAGTTTTTCATCCCGAGCTTCCCCGCTGACTAACTTAGACTCCTCTATCAATTCTGTAAATTTTTTATTCTCCGGAAACTTCCCGTCTTCTGTGGCTCTCCACTGGGCATTGTTGTTTCCTGAATACGAGGTCCACATATCTAAAAATGTCATAGGATCATTGTAATCTCCCAGCCACACAGACCTCATCACCTGAAAGTTACCCATACTCCTTGTGGTTTTAAAAACTGCCCATTCCTGATTAGCCAGGGTGACATCTATCCCCAGATTTTTCCTCCACATATCCTGGATCGCTTCTGCTATGGCCTTGTGGGATTCGCTGGTATTGTACATAAGTTCCACAGGGGGCATCCCCTCACCATTTGGATATCCCGCTTTAGCCAGATATTCACGGGCTAACTCTATATTGGCCGTTGTAGACATATCGTAGTCACCGGCTGTAGCTCTAAAATCATTTCTTTTGGAATCTATGAGTCCATTGGGAACAAATCCTGTTGCCGGCACCTGCCCTGCCTTAGTAATCTCGTTTACAATGGCTTCCCTGTCTATGGCCAATGAAAGTGCTTTCCTCACATTTATATCATTTGTAGGTGCTCTGTCTACATTGAATAGATAATAATATGTCCCCAAATACGGCAGTGTTTTAAAGGTTGCATCCTCCATCTGTCTTTTGGGAATTTCCTGCACAGGTACCTGGCCGGATATAATGTCTATCTCATCGTTGTCATATGCAGTCAGTACCGTACTTCCCTCTATGATCATGGTAAGTACCATCTTCTCTAATTTTATATTTTCTCTGTTCCAATAGTTTTTATTGGGAGTCAATACGATCTTATCGTTTATCTTATATTCCGATACGACAAAGGGACCATTTGATACTGTTACTTCAGGATCCTTTGCCCACCCCTCGGGTTTTTGTTCCACTACATCTTTTCTTACAGGCATATATGTAAAAAATGTCACTAAATTTAAAAAATATGGTGTAGGAGCTTCCAATACAACCCTCAGGGTATAGTCATCCAAGACCTCTAATCCTACATTCTCCCTCTCTCCTTTCCCCTTAAAATAATCCTGTCCTCCTTTGATATAATAGAGCTGATAAGCATATTCAGAGGCTACTCCTGGATCTAACCCCCTCAGCCATGCATATTTAAAATCTTCAGCAGTCACAGGTTTACCGTCTGACCATTTAGCATTTTTTCTCAAATGAAATGTATACACAGTCTTATCTTCAGAAACTTCCACAGATTCTGCCATTGCCGGCTCCGGCTTCCCTGATGCATCATTTCTCATCAACCCTTCAAAGGTATTATTGATCACCATTGCACCAGATGAATCGGTATTTAATTGCGGATCAATGGATGGAGGATCTGCATCTAAATTGAATCTCAATACCTGCTCCACCTTATTTGCTCCAGCGTCCCCTTGATCTTCATTTTTATTACCCCCGCATGCAGTAAACAGTAACAGTATTAAAACACTAAAAACATACATAGTTCTTTTCATCCTTCCCCCTCCTAAAACAATTTTTAATTCGGGATTTCAACCCTCTCTTTATATACTGTCTTTTTCATCTTTTCTTTTATTTCCATGGGATTATCTATGAGAGAATCTATATTAAAATATATACTTCCTCCTACACCTTCCACCCCTCTATTATATCTGACCTGATTTATAAGCTCCTCGGGATCTTTCCATCCTTTGTCACCCACCTTATAGGCTGCCTGGCCAATATATAATTTTACACCGGTTCCCCTTACTTCATCGGCCCACCAATTGACAAGGGTATTATATTCCGCTGCCTTAAACCCCTGGTTCCAGTATATCTGCGGCACGATATAGTCTATCCATCCTCTGTCTATCCATTTTCTGGTATCTGCATAGAGGTTGTCATAGTTCGTTATCCCTGCCCTGGTTTTTGAACCACTCTTATCTATATTATAGTTTCTCCATACACCGAAGGGACTGATACCAAATTGAACATTTGGTTTCTCCTTTTTTATCTTACTATTCAGAGTTTTTATAAATTTATCTACATTATCCCTCCTCCAGTCAGCTGCTACAGGAAATTCTTTTCCATATTTTAAATATGTTTTCCAGTCGGGGAGTTTCTCCCCCTTAACCGGATACGGATAAAAATAATCATCCATATGCACCCCGTCTATATCATAGTTTTTCACCACTTCCATAATATTGTCTATACTGTAGTTCATGGCTTCTGGTATTCCCGGATTATAATATAATTTACCCCCATATCTAAATGTCCACTCTGGATTTAAAAGAGCCGGATGGGTACTCACAGGAACATCTTCTTTTTTCAGAGTTACCCTGTATGGGTTGAACCATGCATGAAATTGTAGATCTCTTCTATGAGCTTCCTCTATCATAAATTGCAACGGGTCCCAGCCTGGAGATACCCCCTGGGTCCCAGTAAGATATTTTGACCACGGTTCAAATGACGAGGGATAAAATGTATCGGCAGTAGGCCGGATCTGAACTATTACAGCATTCATATTCATTTCCACAGTCTGATCCAATAATCTTATAAACTCCTCTTTCTGGGTTTTCTGTGAATCCTTGCCTGTCCCCACAGTTTTAGGCCAGTTTATATTCACAACACTGGCTATCCAGACTCCTCTGAATTCAGGCCTTTCCCTCTCTTCTACCCTGCTGTCTCTTTTATCTATTCCGCTACATCCCACTAATATCAGCAGGAATAATATACTGCAAAATTTCTTCATCTTTTTCTCTCCTCCCTCAATTACCTACGATTTTTTATTATCTTTTTCATCTCACTATCTATCACTATAAGTATTAGATTTTTTCAGAAAAAAGTCAAATTTAAATAAACTTTATATCCATAAATAAAAAGCAGGAGTAAATTAACTCCTGCTCAGATCCTGTTATTTATTTTGAAAATACCATCTTTCTCATCTTTGAACCCACTTCCTCTATCTTAGAGCCGGAATAATTAGATCTTTCCCCATCCATAAACTTATATCCATTTTCCGTTTCATCTATAAAATCTTTAGCAAATTTCCCATTTTGGATATCCTTTAATACTCCTCTCATTGCTTTCTTACTTTCCTTTGTAATTATCTTTTTACCGGTTATATAGTCTCCATATTCAGCTGTATTTGAGATTGAATCCCTCATGGCTGCAAATCCTTTTTCATATACTAGATCTATTATTAGTTTCATCTCGTGTACACACTCAAAATACGCCACCTCAGGATTATACCCTGCTTCTACCAGAGTATCAAAACCAGCCTGCATCAGCTCCGTA
>CAZUGM010000050.1:9637-11622 GCA_964619915.1 uncultured Fusobacteriaceae bacterium
GATCAGTTTCCGTTTCCTCCTGGAATGTAGTTTCTATCACTCCGACTCTTCTTCCTACACCATTTGCCCAGGCATATGCTGCCTCTCTGGTATCACCAGTTACATCATTATGTACTGCCGCCAAACAAGGAACACCATGTCCACCTTCAAATATCTCCCTCACCATATGTCCCGGTCCCTTAGGAGCAACCATAAATACATTTATATTATCTCTTGGAATTATTCTTTCATAATGGATATTAAATCCATGGGCAAATCCTAAATAAGCCCCGTCCTTCAAATTTTCTTCAATTTCAGATCTATATAGTTCTGGCTGAGCTTCATCTGGAGCTAAGATCATCACTACATCTGCACCTTTTACAGCTTCTCCTACAGCCGCCACTTTTACCCCATCATTTTCAGCCTTTTCCCATGATTTTGATCCCTTTCTAAGTCCTACAGTTACATCCATTCCTAGATCATGAAGATTTAATGCATGTGCATGTCCCTGACTCCCATATCCAACTACCGTTAACTTCTTTCCCTCTAAAAATTTTATTTCTTCCATCTTTCTACCTCCTATAGTTTAAATTCCTCTGTGCATTGCACTGATTCCTGTTCTAGCTGCTTCCAATATTCCAAACTTATCCATGACACCTATCAACCCTTCTACTTTATTTGAATCTCCGGTAAGCTCTATGATAAGAGCCTCATGGGAAATATCTATAATTTTAGCTCTGTAAATCTCGACTATCTTTATTATTTCTAAACGGGTTTCAGAGTCCGACTTAACCTTTATAAGTGCTAACTCTCTTTTTACTACACTTTTTTCATCCAAAATTTGGACTTTTATTACATCTATAAGTTTAGCCACCTGTTTTCTTACCTGTTCAACAAAACTTTCATCCCCAATAACTGTGATTGTCATCCTAAACTGTTCCTTTTTTTCACTCACCCCACAGGTTATTCCATCTATATTAAATCCCCTCTTTGAAAATAACCCCGAGACCTTAGATAGTATCCCCGGCCTGTTTCTCATAATCACTAAAATTTGATATTTTTTCATAACTCCTCCTTGGATATAATCATCTCATCTACCGATTTTCCCCCGGGTATCATGGGAAACACATTCTCCTCCCTGGACACGATAGAATTAACCAGAGATGATCTCTTTCTAGAAAACACCTCTCCTAAAATTTTATCCAGCTCTGCAGGAGTGTCTGCAAGGTAGGAATCTATTCCATATGCCCGGCCCAGCATTACAAAATCAGGATTTTTCTCTAATCTTACAAATGAGTGTCTTTTTTCATAAAAAACCTCCTGCAGCTGTTTTACCATCCCTAAAAATGAATTGTTTACAATGATTATTTTTATATCTAAATTATATTCAGAGATAGTCATGAGTTCCTGTGAATTCATTTGGAATCCTCCATCTCCTACTATGGCTATGACCTCCCTGTCAGGATTAGCTAGTTTTGCTCCTATAGCTGCCGGCAGTCCAAATCCCATGGTCCCTGCCCCTCCCGAAGTTATGATACTGTTAATCCCATTAAAATTATAATATTGTGCAGTCCACTTCTGATGCTGCCCCACGTCTGTACATACAATCGCTTGTCCATGAGTCAGTTCACTTATTTTAGAAATAAGGTACTGGGGCAATATATAATCTCTCGAAAAATTCCTGTCCAATGGATACCTGCTTTTCAGTTCCCCTACCCTGTTCATCCAAGCTTTATTTTCTCCCTTTTCCTTATATTTTAAGAGAGCTTTTAGGACTAAATTTACATCTCCAACTATATGAAGATCAGCACGTTTATTTTTATCTATCTCTGCCTCATCTATATCTACATGGATTATCTTTGCATCTTTACAAAACCTATGGATATTTCCTGTAACCCGGTTATCAAACCTCATCCCTAAAGCTATCACAAGATCTGCTTCATCAACAGCATAATTTGCATAAGCTGTCCCATGCATCCCCAGCATATGAAGGTTATATCTATCCT
>CAZUGM010000051.1:0-3013 GCA_964619915.1 uncultured Fusobacteriaceae bacterium
GGTGAAACCAATTTTATCGAGGGTGAAGTAGTAGAGGTGGAAGATGAATTTGGATACCTGGAATCATCTAACTATGGAAGGATAAAATTTGAACTGGATAAGGAAGTGGTGGTAGGAAATTCTGTGAAATTGACTATCAGACCTGAAAAAGTAAAAATTTCCAAATCAAAACCGAGATATTTAGATGACAATGATAACATATTCAAAGGAAAGATCGAGGAGATTATCTACTCAGGATTCCAGAGTAAGTTCTTTGTAAATGTAGGAAATAAGTTATTCAGTGCATTTAAACAACATGTAGATTTCTTTGAGGAAGATGCAGAGACTATCCATTGGAAAGATGAAGTCTATGTTATTTGGGATTCAGCTGACAGCTTTCTGTTAGAGGTGATGTAGATGAAAAATCAGAGAAGCGGTTTAGTCTATTCAGCTCCTATCACCCTTTGGCTGACCTTATTATTTGTGGCACCTACATTAATAGTAGTAATTTACAGCTTTTTAAAAAAGGGGCTCTACGGGGGAGTGGAGTGGGTATTTTCCGCAGACGGATATAATTTTTTCAGCAGTTCCTATTTTTTAAAGGTAGTCTGGAACACAGTGGAGATATCTGTAATTGCAACTGTAGTCACAGTCTTAATAGCTATACCAACGGCTCTTTATATAGCCACGTCTAAGTATAAAAACTTTTTATTATTTTTAATAATAATTCCATTCTGGACAAATTTTTTGATAAGGATCTATTCCTGGATAGCTCTCCTTGGAAATAACGGTCTGCTAAATAATTTATTGATAAAACTTGGGTTAGAACCCCATCAGTTTATCTACAATAAGTTTGCAGTAATACTGGTAAGTGTCTATGCATATCTGCCATATGCTATTTTACCCCTGTATTCTGCCATAGAAAAATTTGATTTTGCAATAATTGATGCAGCAAGAGACCTGGGAGCCAGTAAAGTAAAGGCTTATATTAAAATATTTTTACCCAACATAAAGCCGGGGGTTATAACTGCTACATTATTTACATTTATACCGGCCCTTGGATCCTATGCTATCCCAAAATTAGTCGGGGGAAATGACTCTCAAATGCTGGGAAATATCATAGCCAGAGAACTTACAATTACCAGAAATTGGCCTAAAGCTGCAGCCATTTCAACAATTTTAACAATAATAACGGTTATCTTTATCGTTGTTTTATCAAAGTATGATAAGGATCATAAGGGAGGGAAAGTTTAGAGATGAATAAAAAGAATTTTTCACTGAATATATTTATATTAACTTTAATCTTTTTATACCTTCCCCTGGTAGTTCTTATCGTCCAATCCTTTAATTCTGGGAAGGGGGTAGCCTGGGACGGGTTTTCCTTCAAGTGGTACAATGAATTGTTCAATCATTCTGCAAGGTTATGGAAATCCTTCAGATACAGTATCTTAATTGCATTGACTTCATCTGTTATATCTACAGCCATAGGAACTTTAGGGGCAATTTCGTTGCAGTGGTATAGCTTTAAACATAAAAAGTATCTTCGGGTAATATCTTATCTGCCCTTAGTTCTGCCGGATATAATAATGGGTGTATCCCTATTGATTTTATTTACCAGTATCAAGTTTAAATTGGGGCTGGCCACTATATTTTTGGCCCATACAACATTTAATATACCCTTTGTACTGTTTATAGTCTTGTCCAGGTTACATGATTTTGATTATTCCATAGTGGAAGCGGCATATGATCTTGGGGCCACACAAAAAGAAGCCCTTACCAAGGTAATATTACCGAACCTTATGCCGGGGATAATATCCGGACTTCTAATGTCCATCACCCTGTCATTGGATGATTTTGTAATAACGTTTTTTGTAGCAGGACCGGGTTCTTCTACCCTGCCGCTGCATATCTACTCGATGATAAAGTTTGGGGTTTCACCCATTATAAATGCACTTTCAGTAATCTTGATTGCAGGAACAATAGCACTGGCTATGTCAACCAAGAAGATACAGAAATATATGGTAAGTTAAAAAAGGAGGGAAAATATGAAAAAGAGTATTGTTTTTATTTTAATGTTATTGGCCTTAATAGGCTGCGGTAAAGAGGAACAGAAAAACGAGTTATATCTATTTAACTGGTCAGATTATATTCCGGATGAAGTGATTACTGATTTTGAAACTGAAACAGGGATAAAAGTTATAACCGATTACTATTCTTCCAACGAGGAGATGTATGCAAAGATAAAGGCCGGGGGAGATGGCTATGATATAACTGTTCCATCTACCGACTATGCCGAGATCATGATGAAACAGGGGATGCTGGAAAAAGTAGATAGATCTAAAATTTCAAACCTGAAGGAACTCAATGAAGATATCGGTTCTAAGATCAGTTTTGACCAAAATCATGACTATGTCATTCCTTATTCTGTAGGAGCAACTGGAATAGCTGTAAATACAAAATATGTAAAGGATTTTGAAAAGTCATTTGACATATATAACAGGGAAGATTTAAAGGGGAAGATGACTCTTTTAGATGATATGAGAGAGGTTATGTCCAGTGCATTGATTATTGCAGGACATTCTCCGGAATCTTCTGATCCGCAGGAATTAGCAGATGCACAGAAGATAATTTTAGGATGGAAGGAAAATATCTTAAAGTTTGACAGTGAGAGTTTTGGAAAAGGATTTACAAATGGTGAGTATTTAGTAGTACACGGTTACTATGAAAATATAGTAGCTCATATGACCGATGAACAGGCTGAAAATATGGTGTTTTTCTTACCGGAAAAGGGAGCACAGATGTATATAGACAGTATGGTTATACTAAAGGGAGCTAAAAACGTTGAAAATGCTCATAAATTCATAGATTATATCTATAGACCGGAAGTATATGTAAAAATTGTAGATTATCTAGAAACTCCTTCTATAAATATGGGAGCAGATAAATTGAGAGAAACTACACCTGTCTATGATGTAGAGGACCTAAAGAAAGCTTACCTTATGAAAGATTTAGGAGAAGCTTTGGCGCCTCAAAG
>CAZUGM010000051.1:3068-11575 GCA_964619915.1 uncultured Fusobacteriaceae bacterium
AATAAAGAAGATCGTAGATAAACGGAGTTATCTATGGTCTTTTTTTTTATCTGTTATAAAAAAAATAGATTGACAAAGGTTTATTTTTTTTATACAATATCATGTAAAAAGTTTAGTAATACTGTTTTTTAAAACGTGTTATATAAAACATGAAAAGTGAAAAAAATAAGGTTTCTAAATTCTGATTTATGGGAAAAATAAATAACAAAATATTGCTCTTTCAAATTTTTGAAGGGACAATATTTTTTTAGAAAAAAGGTTTAGTATTGGTAAACTTTGAATACAGGAGGGCTCATGCAAAAAAAGACACCACTCTTCGACGCATTAAAAAACTATCATAAAACAGAGATAGTATCTTTTGATGTTCCGGGACATAAAAAAAGGTTTCAAAATGAATTTTCAGATTATATAGGTCATAAAATAATAGAATTAGACACCAATTCCATGAAGGAACTGGATATATTAAATAACCCAACGGGGGTAATAAGGGAAGCCCATCAATTGATGGCCAGTGCCTATAAAGCGGATGAAGCTTTTTTCCTTGTCAACGGGACGACTTCCGGTATACAGACAATGGTCATGAGTGCCTGCAATCCCGGGGATAAAATAATCCTGCCTAGAAATGTTCATAAAAGTGCTATCAATGCACTTATCCTGAGTGGAGCTACCCCGGTCTATATAGACCCTGAAGTAGATGAAACTTTGGGAATAAGTTTAGGTGTAAGTTTGGAAAAAATAAAAGAAGCGGTGAGGAAAGATCCGGATATTAAAGCGGTATTTATAATTAACCCCACATATTATGGAGCGGTATCTGACTTAGGGCAGATTATAAAATTCTGCCATGAAAAAGAAATAGTAGTATTGGTGGATGAGGCTCATGGGGCCCACTTTCCGTTTCATGATAATTTCCCTAAAAATGCCATGGCTCTGGGAGCAGATATGTCTGCAATAAGTATCCATAAAACAGGGGGATCCCTGACTCAAAGTTCGGTACTTCTCTTGAAGAGTGGTCTGATAGATCAGCAGAGGGTAAAGAAGATGCTGAACTTAACCCAGACTACAAGTGCGTCCTATCTTTTGATGACCAGTTTAGATGTAGCCAGAAAAACTTTGGTTACAGAAGGAAAGGAGATATTTACCAATCTTTTAGATATGATATCTAAATTTAGAGAGGAGCTAAATTCTATTCCGGGGATAAGATGTTTTAAATCTATATTATCGGATAAGCTCCATAATTTCGATGAGACTAAGATAGGGATAAATCTTCACGGTCTCGGGCTTACCGGATTTGAAGGTTATGATATCCTGAGGGAAAAATATAATATCCAGATGGAGTTAGCTGACACCCATAATATACTTGGAATAGCCAGTATAGGAGATGTTTGGGAGGACTACCAAAAGCTCATAGATGCCTTGAAAGAGATGGCACGAGATCATAGAGGGGATAATAAACTGATAGATTTTAATGAACTTGAAAGTCCTGAACTGGTAGTATCTCCAAGAGATGCTTTCTATTCGGAAACAGAGAGCATTCCACTATGGGAAGCTGTTGGAAGGGTAAGCGGGGAGTCTATTATGGTATACCCTCCAGGAATTCCCCTGCTGATTCAGGGTGAGAGAATTACAAAGGATTTGATAGACCACATATATTTTTTAAAGGAACAAAAGGCTGTTATAACTGGAATGAACGATAAAACATTGAATAATATAAGTATTTTAAAAGGAGAAAATAGATGAAATTAGAAACATTAGGAAGACATATTTTGATAGAATTTTATAACTGTAACGAGGAGATACTGGCGAGCCCGGAACTTATTGAAAAACATATGAATAAGGCTGCAAAGATAGCCAATGCTACCATAGTTAATTCAGTATTTCACCACTTTAATCCATATGGAGTATCTGGAGCTGTTATTATCTCTGAATCTCATTTGGCTATCCATACCTGGCCGGAATACGGATATGCAGCAGTGGATGTATTTACATGTGGAGACAAGATAAACCCATGGACAGCTTTTGATTTTTTAGAGGGTGTATTTGAAGCAGACAGAAGTGAATCTATGGAGATCCCTAGAGGAATGGTTGAAAAGATTAGAAAATTCCATCCTGAACAACTGGGAAAGGTAACTTTTAAGCCGGAAGAAAATCAAGAATCAGTTAATTATTAAATGAAATTAGGAGGAAGTTATGTTAGATCTATGGTATACAGAAAATTGGACTGAAAATACAAAATTTTCAATTAAGGTAAAAAAACATCTTCACAGTGAGATGAGTAAATTTCAAAAGATAGATTTTTTTGAGTCGGAAGAATATGGTAAGTTTTTTACTTTAGATGGTCTTATGATGGTGACGGAAAAAGATGAATTTATCTATCATGATATGATTACCCACGTAGCCATGGCAACCAATCCAAAGGTAAAAAAAGTATTGGTAATCGGTGCTGGTGACGGTGGAACTGTCAGAGAGCTTACTAGATATAAAAATATAGAAAAGATAGACATGGTAGAGATAGACGAGAGGGTAGTAAGATTATCCCAGCAATTTTTACCTGTTACAGCTGATAAATTAAAGGATCCCAGAGTAACTATGTATTTCGAAGATGGATTGAAATTTGTAGAAGAGGCAGAGACGGGAAAATATGATCTGATTTTAGTGGATTCTACCGATCCTATATCAGTAGGAGAGGGGTTGTTTACAACAGAATTTTATAACAATTGCTTCAGAGTATTAGGAGAGGAAGGAATCTTGATAAATCAGCATGAATCTCCATATTTTGAAAAGTTTTCCAAAGAGATGCAGAAAGCCCATAGAAAAATAGTGGATACTTTTCCAATAGCAAAAGTATATCAATTTCATCAGCCAACTTACCCTTCGGGACACTGGTTGTTTGGATTTGCATCTAAAAAATTTGACCCTATAAAGGATCATAATCCTGAAGAATGGGAGAAATTAAATATAAAAACTAGATACTATAATTCAGAGCTGCACAGAGGGTGTTTTGCTCTGCCGAATTATGTTAAGGAGATGTTAGAGATTGAGAAATAAAAATATTTCTACTTTTATTGGATTTGATAATGAATATCACGAATCCAAAATAGTAGTGTTTGGTGCTCCCTTTGACGGAACAACATCTTTTAGACCTGGTACCAGGTTTGCACCAGAAGTAATGAGAAGAGAATCTTACGGATTGGAGACTTACAGTCCCTACTTAGAAAAAGACCTGGAAAATTATAATGTTTTCGATGGGGGAGATTTAGAGTTTTCATTTGGAAATCCAAAGAGTACTTTAGACAGTATATATAAATATGCAGAAAAGATATTAAAAGATGATAAAGTTCCATTTATGGTAGGAGGGGAACATCTGGTTTCCTATGGGACAATAAAAGCCGTCCATGAGAAATACCCTGATCTTCATGTTATTCATCTGGATGCACATGCAGACTTGAGGGATGACTATATGGGAGAAAAATTTTCCCACGCCTCGGTATTGAGAAGATGTTGGGATCTTTTAGGAGACGGGAAGATCTATCAATTCGGTATCAGGTCCGGAAACAGGGAAGAATTTTTATGGGCCAAGGACCACACCTATATGGAAAAATTTGGTATAGATACCTTAGCTGAGATAACAGAAAAATTAAAAGATGTTCCAGTATATATAACTATTGATTTGGATATTCTGGATCCCTCTATATTTTCAGGAACTGGAACACCAGAGCCTGGAGGACTTACATTCACAGAGCTTGTAAAGGGAATTAAAGAGTTTGAAAAATTAAATGTTGTAGGAGGAGATATAGTAGAACTTTCTCCTAATTACGATACCAGTGGAGCTTCTACAGCAACAGCCTGTAAAGTTTTACGGGAAGTAATATTGACCATGGTATAAAAAAAGTCGCAGACAAATTTGTTGTCTGTGACTTTTTTTACTCTAATGTTTTAATCTTTAAAAATATTTAAAGAACAGATAGAGATTGGCTATAACTAAGGTCTGAATAGCTATGAGAAGTCCGAACTTCATAAACTTACCGAAACTTATCTTACACCCTGCCTTATTGGCTGAGTTGATAGCCACCACATTGGTCGCCGATGCCAAGATGGTGATGTTCCCTCCTAAAAGCGATCCCATAGACAGTGCCCACCAGAGTGACATGGTATTTCCATCTGAAAAAGTAGGAAGCATAAAGTGGATGATCTTAGAAACCATAGCCGCATTGGCTACATTCCCTATAACAGAGGTAAAAGCCGCTGAAACCCAAAGTACCATAGCTGCTGCATAGTGCAGATGACCATCAGCTAATTCTAAAACTTTATCTCCTACAAGATCTACAACTCCTGTAGCTTCTACTCCCTGAATCAACATAAATAATCCCATAAAGAAAAATAATGTATCCCATTCTACATGTTTAAAAACTTCAACAGGTTCCCTTTTGGTTATAAGAATCAATACCACTGCACCAGTAAGAGCCATGACTGCAAGTCCCTTGTCGATGAAATTATTCATCAAAAATCCAAAGATAACCAGAGCAAATATAGTGGCTGATTCCTGAAGTAATTTCATATCCTTCAGGGATCTGGAGGCATCGAGCTCCATAACTCTGGCTTTTAAGTCTCTGGAAACTTTCATCTTTCTACCATACAAAAAATAAACTGTGACAATAAGCACTACCAGTGAAATGATGGCTACCGGAGCTGTATTGATCAGGAAATCATTGAAACCGAGGTTGCCCTCTGCTCCTATGATAAGCTGAGTGGGGTCACCGATCAATGTAGCTAATCCGCCTATATTGGCTGACATTATGAGGGTCATAATATATACAAAGGGGTCCACCTTCAGCTGGTTTGCCAGTAAGATCGATACGGGTGCCATGAGTAAGATAGTGGTAACATTATCTAAAAATGCTGAACATACAGCTGTAATTACTGCAAGGAGTATCAGTAATGGAAAGGGCTCCCCCTTTACTAATTGCGCTACCTTTACTGCTAAATACTGGAATACCCCTGTCTCAGAGATAAAATGAACTATTATCATCATTCCTACCAGCAGGAGGATGATCTCTAATCTTGAACCGATAGCATGAAGTGCCTCATGTTCATTTATAATCCCGACTAACGCCATGGAAAGACCACCTAAAAGGGTGGCTATGGGACCTGGGACTTTCTCTGTTATTATCAAATAAAATGTTGCTATAAATATAATTAAACCTATTGCTAACTGCATCTTTTTTTCCTCCTAAACTTATATATGTAAAACTTTTTTGATTATATGTGATCTTAAGATTGTTCCATAATATTTTCCTTTTTCAACCACATATATTCTGGTAAAGCCTTTATTTACCATGAGCAGGCATATTTCCATTATAGGAGTTTTTCTGTCTACAACTGGTGTTTTTTTTCTGTAAATTTCATCGATTGTGGCTGTTTTTTCATTTTTCAGGTATTCCTCAAAGGGCTCCCCTATAGTGAAAAAATTTAAGTCATCCATTACCGATGTATAGTCCGGCATCCCGTAGGAGATAAGTTCCCTTTCTGTTATTTCTCCCAAGAAATTCCTGTTGTCGTCTACTACAGGAAATCCTGGTTTTTCCTCGGTGATAAGCCTTCTGGCTATATTATCTAATGTATCGTCCGGGCTCACTGGTTTTATTGTAGGGTCCATAACATCTTCAGCAGTGATCTTATTTTCAACCTTTACATTGATATGACTTAATAGATCATAGACTTCAGCCCCTGTCTTGGCATTTTTAAGTTTTTCCAATAAGACCTTATCTTTGACAGCTATCTTAGTGATAGAGGACATGATCTTTAGTATAACCTTACTTTTCAGAGTCTCGGCTGTGATCATAAAGAATATTTTAACCTGATCTTTATTTCTCATATCTGCCATATCACACTCAATAGGTTCCTTCATTATACCTATAGAGATGAGGATGTCGTCGTATCCATCCACTCTGGCATGGGGTATAGCGATCCCGCTTCCCATTACAGTAGAGACCTCTGCTTCCCTGGCAAAAACAGATTTTCTTATGAGATCCACAGAATCGTTGAATGTTTTGTCGTGCTTAGCAGTGTTATCGATCATTTGACCGATAATGTCTTCCTTTGTATCTCCCTCTAAATTTAAGTAGATACACCTAGGATTTAAATAACTTGATAATTTCATATATGACCCCCAAAATTTTTTTATTTAAAATCGAGAAAAAATAAATTTTTTCTCGATCTTTGTTTTCTATTATATTATACAGATTTATTCATATTTTTTTTAGTTTTATTTGAATATTAATTTTATTAGAACTATTAACAGGGTGATTTGGGAGAACATAGCTATTGTCCCAAACAATAAAGCTTTGGGACCTTCACTGAGTAACTCCTTAAATTTCACCCTCATTCCTATCCCTGCCATGGCAACCAGCAGTAAATTCTTGCTTAAAAATTCTAAGATATCCTTAACCTGGTTATTGAGAAAACCCAGAGTAACTAAGAAACTCAGGAAAAAGAAGCCAATTATAAATGGCGGGACAGGTAATTTATTTTTTTTAGTATCAATATTACTTGTTTGGATATGTTCGATTTCATGGTGCCGTTTTTATTGTTGATAAGGGAGAAAACCAAAACTACTCCTCCTAACATACTGATCCTGATCATCTTAAATAAGATGGAAAACTTAGCGGCTTCATCTCCTAAAAAATTACCTCCAGCCACAACCTGACCTACAGACTGAAGTCCCCCTCCGATGAGCCCCCCGCTTTTGAGAGGATTATATCCCAGGATATTAAATGCAACGGCAGGCAATATAAACATAAATATAGTTCCGATAAGGTTAACTACAGCTATAGGAATTCCAACTTCATCTTCTTTAGCACCTAAGACAGGTGCTGTAGCAGCAATAGCAGAAGAACCGCAGACCGCATTCCCGGCTCCCATCAAAAGGGAAAAGTTTCTACTGAATCCCAAAAGTTTTCCAATGACTAAATTTATCCCTATAACCAAGGAGATTTCCAAAAGGATAAAAATTACACCCTGTATACCTAATCTGGTTATAGCACTGAGATGAAGGCTAGCTCCTAAAAGCATAATTGCTCCACCTAATATAGTTTTTTCTGAAAATTTTACCCCGGGAAGGTATTTTTTATCCTTGGCCAGGGTATTACCTGCAATAATTCCTATTATTATAGCCAGACTTGTACTTCCTATCAAGGGGAAAATTGCAGATGCAAACTTCGCCAGCATTCCTATGATGATGCAGACTATTAATCCGCTAATCATGTCTTTTTTCATTTTTATTACCTCCATTTTATTCTAGCAAATTGAATGATGAAAAGGTGGGAACTAAATTTTTAATCTGAATTTTCAACCCTTCACCTTCAATGTCTTTAAGGTATTGTATAACTTTTAAGAAAAATTTAATAATACGAATTTTCTTTCGTATATATAGGTAAATTATTATGGTAAAACAAAGATAGTAAGTTATATGAGATCAATGAGGGTTATTTTAAATTTTTTAAATCTTTTAAAGAGCTGGAAATATACAGCTTTGTGGATAATTTTCCTATCTCTATAGCTGTTTTTTTTTCATAAATTTTTAACTATTAATATCATACCTTATTAAGGATAAAATAAAAAGTAGTTAAACACTTGGTTTAACTACTTTTCGTCTAAAAAATTATAATTTTATCCTATCTCTGCCTTGGCGGCAGATAATCTGGCTATAGGGATTCTATAAGGGGAACAGCTGACATAGTCAAAACCCAGGCCATTTACAAATTTGATGGAGTGGGGTTCTCCTCCGTGCTCACCGCATATTCCAATTTCTAACTCTTTATTGGCATTTCGCCCTTTAGTACTGGCGATATCCATGAGCTGTCCTACCCCTTCAGTATCTATTATTTTGAATGGATCAGCCTCCAATATTCCCTGTTTTAGATAGGCAGGTAAAAATGTTCCTGTATCGTCTCTGGAATATCCAAAGGTCATCTGGGTCAGATCATTGGTACCGAAGGAGAAGAACTCTGTTTCTGAAGCAATTTTGTCTGCTGTAAGAGCAGCCCGGGGAACTTCGATCATAGTTCCAATCTTATATTTAACATTGCTTTTTCTCTCTTCAAAGACCTTTGTGATGGTATCCAAGATCAGTTGTTTTTGTAATCTATATTCTTCTACCTTTCCAATGAGGGGGATCATTATTTCAGGATAGACATCTATCCCTCTGGAATGAACTTCTAACGCAGCCTCCATGATAGCCCGGGTCTGCATTACAGTGATCTCGGGATAGGTAATCCCCAGACGGCATCCACGGTGTCCCAACATTGGGTTGGATTCCTTCAGGTGTTCCACAGCTTCTCTGATTCTACCGGCTGGAACATGAATCTCATGAGCCAACTCCTCTTGTTTTTCCTTGGTATGTGGAAGGAATTCGTGGAGGGGCGGATCCAGCAGCCTTATGGTTACGGGTTTTTCTTTTAAAACTTCAAATATTCCTATAAAATCATCCCTTTGAAGGGGAAGCATCTTAG